>JAQWHO010000201.1 GCA_029249355.1 Thalassotalea sp. | reverse complement strand
ATTCCATCAGGAACAAGGCTGGTATCGAAGAATTGCAAATCTATTAGTGGATAACCAAAACTACGAGATAGGATACTGGCAATGTTTTGGGCATTAAATTTTTTATCTTCAACAAGGTAACGTACAAAAGGTTTTTTTTGCTGAATGAAATCAGCACTGATTTCATCTAGCTGTTCAGTAGACACTAAATTATGCTTAGATAAAGCCGATAAAACACTTGATTGTTGATGTAGTCCTTTCATAACGCCTTGAAATAGCTCTATTCTCTATAAAACTAGTGTAACCTAAGATTGAACTAAAAGACAAAGTTTCAAATTAAAGGGTAAAAAAAAGCTCCTAATGGAGCTTTTTAAATTAAATCAACTGAAGTAATTAACAATAATCAGAGTTAGCACATGTCGCGACCCATGCAGTAATTGCCGCGCCGCTACCACCGCCTGTTGGAGTTAGCGTATATGTGTCAGTCGCTACAATTCCTTTAAATGCATTAGGAGTTACTACGATTACACCATTAGCTACAGCTACTGATGCTACAGCTTGTGTAGCTGTCGTGCCAGGAATGCCTTTTGCTCCAAGGTCACAATCTGAAAGTGCATTTGTTAATGAGCAGACTTCAACTGCATTTTTGTAAGGGGTAACTGCTAATATAACTTCTGAGTATGCGGCTTTCTTGGTATATGTTTGATAAGCCGGTAATGCAACCGCGGCTAAAATACCAATAATCGCTACAACGATCATCAATTCAATTAGTGTAAAGCCTTTTTGGCCAGTTTTTGCTGTTGCTAAGTTTTGTAATGTTTTTTCATAATAATTAAATCCATACTCTAATTACGGGGGCTGACTTCATACTGCGACAAAATTTCTTAAATGTAAAATTTTGTATCGATTTTTTTTACTTTTTTTTACTTTTTCGTTGAATATGGCCATTATTCACCAAAATACGGTTGATTTTTAACAGAATATTAACGACTTATTGTGAGGTTTTATCGCAGAAAAGTGATTTTTATAAGTGTATTAATGCGTTTTTAGCTGAAATTTGAATTGTTTTTGCAATGATATAACCATGATAAAGATAAATTAACTGGTCATTAAGGAAATAAAGGAAGGACTAATATTGAGTCATCAGCCCTGTCTATAAATCTTAAAATGAATTAACTATAATTTTTTAAGTAACTAAGTTTTATTTTAAAACGGACTAAAGCTAAACAAATCGCATTGAAAGATCTACGGCATTCACATGTTTAGTTAATGCGCCTACTGAAATAAAATCTACACCCGCTTTGGCATAAGTGGTTAGCGTTTCAATTGTCATGTTCCCTGATACTTCTAGCTTTGTTGAACCTTGAGATATATCGGCAGTTAACTTTACCGCTTGTTCAATCATTTCAGGAGTGAAATTATCTAACATGATAATATCAGCTTGAGCATTAAGTGCTTGAGTAAGTTCGTCAATACTTTCGACTTCAACTTCAACGGTAATAGTAGGGTGGTTTGATTTTGCTGTACTGATGGCTTTTTCAATACCACCACAAGCGGCAATATGATTTTCTTTAATTAAAAAGGCATCAAATAAACCAATACGATGATTTACACCGCCACCACATTTAACGGCATATTTTTGCGCGCTGCGTAAACCCGGTATAGTTTTTCGAGTATCAAGTAACTTTGTCGTTGTTCCGGCTAAGCATTCAACATATTTTCGAGTAACGGTTGATGTGCCTGATAAGCTTTGTAAAAAGTTAAGTGCTGAACGTTCACCGGTAAGCAAAATTCGAGCATTCCCTGATAATTCAAATAAGGTGGTATTTGCTTTAACCACTTGACCGTCAGTGACAAACCAAGTAATTTTTGTTGCTTGTTCACCTGAAAAACCAAAGGCCTTATCAAGTTGTAAAAATACTTGGTTAACCCATTCAACCCCACAAATAACACAATTATCGCGGCTAATGATATTTGCTACCGCTTGATTTTTTTCTGGAATGAGTTCGGCGGTAATATCAAGATTAATCGCTAATTCAGTGCTGTTTTTGACACCAAGATCTTCGCATAAAGCCCAAGAAACGGTTTGTTCAATATCGCGCTGCAGCTCTGGTGAGTGTTGAGAAGTTAACATTAAATTTTATTCACTTATAAATATTTTGACGGACTTAGAGATTATCGCTCTCGTAAAATGAGCGTATTTCCTGATTGACTAAATTCTACCTTTTTTAGCGCGCTCATGCCCAATAGAATTTCATCTGATTTCATACCAGGATTAATACTGGCACTGATATTATATAAAAATAAGTTACCAATATTAAGTTGATCAAGCGACGTTTTGAATACTCGTACATTACCATTGGCTGTTTGCGCAATATGACTGCCAGCACTTGTTAATTGTAGTTGTTCTGCAATATGCGAAGGTATTGAAACATTTGTTGCGCCAGTATCAAGTAAGAAAGTAACGTTTTGATCATTTATCTTTCCTTGAGTGACATAATGCCCTTGCTTATTTTGTAGTAAGCGAACTTCTGCTTTACCTGATTGTGTAAGGCTGTACTCTGGTTGAATATTAGGATTCCATTGTTTTTCAAGGACATCTTGAAATACAAATACTAATAACGCTAAGACGATTATCCACGCAAGCCAAATAAAAATTTTTCCCATTTTGTTTGTAGTGATTTCAGACTGATATGACATGGCTTCGTTTTTACCTCTTAACGCTTAACTTATATATCTTCATAATTATATGTTCATAATCTGGATACGTTGGCTTAATCGTATTATTGAAATTAAGCCTAACTCTTTATTAACCCCAATTGCTTATTAAGCTCAATTATTTTTCACTTAACCAATAAACTTTAATAAAAGATGAGCAAACAGTATGATATCGAATATATCAATATTTATCGTGCTTTTCGTATGACTAATTGTATGGCTAAATCTGAAAACACCCAATCTAAATCTGTTATGGATATTAACGAAGGCTGGCTAGAGCAAGCTGAAATATGTAAATCGCCACATTATGATCAGCGTGAACATTGCGATACGTCAGAAATCTCACTACTTGTTATTCATAATATTTCATTACCAGCAAAACAATTTGGTGGTAATTATATTACCGATTTATTTCTAGGGCAGTTAGACCCTAAAGCTCACTCTAGTTTTGAAGAAATATATCAACTACGTGTCTCAGCACATTGTCTTATTCGTCGAGATGGAAAAATTATTCAATATGTTTCGTTTAATGATCGCGCATGGCACGCAGGTGTTTCTGCTTATAATCACAAACCAAAATGTAATGATTTTTCCATAGGAATAGAGCTGGAAGGTGCGGATGAT
>JAQWHO010000200.1 GCA_029249355.1 Thalassotalea sp. | reverse complement strand
GAGCTTGTTCTATTGAAAAAACATCTCGTTCTTCTAATAACGCGGTAACTAAACACGCAAGGTACGCTAAACCTTTACAGTGATATTTTTGCTCTAATGTTTTTGCCTGAATGATCATATGAGCAAAGCGTGCATGACAGGGTAATTTGACCACTTCCAGCCCGTGAGCCGTTAATTGTCTTTTTTCATCAATGACATTGATATTGATTAAAGTTTGCCATGCTTGATTTTCGATAGTTTCGTTGGGTAAATCCAACAATGGAATATCCGCTAACCGAGTCACTTGCCAACGAGCAGCTTCAATCACTACAGGTAAAATATCTGCTTGGTGAATAGCTAAACCGTTTTGCAAGGAACGCCGATTAAACTCTTCTTCATTAAATAAACGAATACAATGACCTGAAGATAATCGCCCCGCTCGTCCCATCCGTTGAATCGCGGAAGATTTGGCAATATTGCGTTGCACTAACTTATTCGTCAGGGTGTTTTCATCATAAATAGCGACTTTTTCAAGCCCAGAATCAATAACGATATTAATGCCTTCAATTGTTAAACTCGTTTCAGCAATATTAGTGGCTAATACTATTTTTCGAACATTCTCTTTACTGGGTTGAATGGCTTGTTGTTGTTCAGCAAGACTGAGATCGCCATACAGCGGACAAACGATTAATTCATCATTGATAATATTTTCAAACGCTTTAACAAGATAACGAATATCGCCACTGCTTGGGAGAAAAACTAAAATGGATCCTTGGTGATCTAACAATGTTTGTTTGATAACTGATGCGACTTGATCGCGCCATGCTCGAATATTTTTAATCGGTTGATATTCAACACCTACGGGAAAACTTCTACCCGAAGTTTGTAAACTGAAAGCATCAGGCAAAGCTTGTTGTAATTCATCACTTGCCAACGTTGCTGACATTAATAATAACGATAAGTCTTCACGCAAACCTTGTTGAATATCTCGCGCTAGCGCAAAGGCTAAGTCGGCTTGTAATGAACGCTCATGAAATTCATCAAATATGATTAATGAAGTATCGGCTAACTCAGGATCTGCTTGCATAATTTGCACTAAAATCCCTTCAGTGATCACTTCTAAACGGGTATTTTTTGACACTTTACTTTCATTACGAAGTCGATAACCAACGCTTTGCCCAACAGGCTCACCTAATTGAGCAGCTAAATAACTAGCGATATTTTTTGCTGCAACACGTCTAGGTTGTAATAAATAGATTTTGCCATGTATGCATACTTGATCTTCCAATAACCATAAAGGTAAGCGTGTCGATTTACCCGCTCCTGGTTCAGCCGATAAAATCAAGGTGATGTTAGATTTTAATGCGTTTAAAAAATCAGCTTTGATGTTATCAATCGGTAACGAAGTTAGCATTTAGACTCTGGATAATTTGAAAGTTAATCTATTTTAAGTAAAAACAGAATAAGTACCATATATTTTCGGATCGATATTGCATTTCAAAACTTGATAAATACAACAGATCTGCACCAACGGAGTTTTAGCTCATAAAAAAACGGTAATAGTTACGTCACTATAACGTCATATCCTCGCAAAAAATCTGTCACAAATACCTCATAAAGTAGTCATGCTTAATTCTACTCACTAAATGGTAAAATAATGATAACACTTAGAAATATCTCTTTAGCAGGTTTATTACTTGCTTCTCTGACCGCATGTAATGGTGATGACGGTAAAGACGGCGCGGCTGGTACAGTTGGTGTTCAAGGGCAACAAGGCGAGCAAGGTGCTCAGGGTGCTTCTGGAACTGATGGTCAAAACGCCACGCAATCATTATCAGTCTCATTAATTGCCCGCGCAGTATTAAATGTTGAATCACCAGAGGGTGCCGCAGAAATTGTTCAGTATCAACAATCAACAGGTTGGGTTTATGCCATTAACAGTTCTGGCGATAAAGCTACCGTTGATATTTTGGATTTAAATAACGCAGATCCGTTGGCTTTAACGAAAGACAGCGAAGGCATTGTCACCAATACCAATATGACTTCAGTGATGCAGATTGATCTTTCGGTAAATACTGCAGGTGATGCAAACAGTATCAGTGTTTCAAATACCTTAAACATGATGGCTGTTGCGATGGCAGCAAGTGAGACTGGTGAAAAAGGCTTTATCGCGTTTTACGATATTTCGGGTGCAACGCCAACGTTTCTTAAAAATGTTCAAGTAGGCTATTTACCTGACATGGTGACATTTTCTTCAAACGGCAGCAAAGTAGTCGTTGCAAATGAAGGTGAACCAAATGGCGATTACACCATAGATCCTGAAGGTAGTATTTCAATCATTGATATCAACGCAGGTGTCGTTTCAGATAGCGCTATCAACTTAGACTTTACCGCATTAAACAGCGAAAAAAGTGAACTAATGGCACAAGGCGTTATGTTTCCGAATCCTTCAGGCAGAACCATTAACGGACAATTAATTAATACCACCGTGGCAATGGATTTAGAGCCTGAATATGTGACTATTTCTGCTGACAGCAAAACCGCTTATGTATCTATACAAGAAAACAATGCGATGGCAATTGTTAACTTAACGACCAACACCTTAGTAGACGTGAAAGGTTTAGGTTTTAAAGATTGGTCTTCATTGCAAATTGATGCTTCTGATAAAGATGGCGGCATTAATTTCAAACAATACGATAACTTATTAGGTATGTACCAACCAGATACAATCGCTTCTTTTACATGGAAAGATGCTGAATTTATTGTCAGCGCAAACGAAGGCGATGGCAGAGAATATTTCTTTGACGCTGCATCCGAAGCAGATTGTGAAGCAAAAGGTGGCGTAGATTATGATGAAGGCGACGGTTGCCTTGCTTATACCGATGAAAGCCGCGTTGAAGATTTAAACTTAGACCCAATCGCTTTTTCTAACGTTAATAATGACGATAACGATATTGGCCGCTTAAAAGTGTCTGTTGAAAAAGGTGATATCGATGGCGATGGTGACTACGACCAACTTTATACCTACGGCGCTCGTTCATTTTCTATTTGGGATCAAAACGGAAACTTAGTCTTTGATTCAGGTGATGATGTTGGAAAAATCACTGCTGCAATTCATGGGCAGAACTTCAACAATGAAGAAGATGAAAATGAAGGTGACACCCGCTCTGATGCGAAAGGCGCAGAACCTGAAGCGTTAGCACTTGGTAAAATTGGCGAAAAAACTTACGCATTCATTGGTCTAGAAAGAATGTCAGGCATTATGATTTATGACATTACCAACCCTTTTAATGTCAGCTTTGTTGATTATTTTATCAACCGTGGTACTTCAGAAGGTGCTGAAATTACCGGTGATTTAGCACCAGAAGGTATGGCTTTTGTTCCAGCGACAGCAACTTCAGCAGCAATGTTAATCGTCGGGAATGAAATTTCTGGCTCAGTAAGTGTCTGGCAAATTGCCGAACAATAAACTTTCTGGGTAGCTAAGCAGAGTTATTTTGAGGCTTCTATTATTGAAGCCTTTTTATATTTTTGAAGCGAAACCTTTTCATTTTATCTAGCAACAACATAGCTAAGCGTTTGATTTTTACTATAATCAAACTAATGATTGTTTGAGGTGCTGAAAATGAATAAAACCAATATTGTTGAATTTAGATTTCTCGCAGAGCCTACCGATGTAAATTTTGGCGGTAAAGTGCATGGCGGTATGAT
>JAQWHO010000199.1 GCA_029249355.1 Thalassotalea sp. | reverse complement strand
TATCAGTATTATTAGCAAATAAACGCTTATATTCATTTAAGTCATCACGTCGGGTATGAATTACACCTTTAGTGTCTAACATGTAAATTTTTTCACGTTGTGCGCCACATTTTATTAGAAGCTCCATACAAGCAATAGCAGCTGCACCCGCTCCCATACAAATTATATTGGCATCTTTAATGTTCTTACCTTGGATCTCAAGCGCATTGATCATACCTGCCGCGGTGACAATAGCAGTACCATGCTGATCATCATGAAAAACAGGAATTTTACAGCGCTCAATTAACGCTTTTTCTATTTCAAAACACTCTGGAGCTTTAATATCTTCAAGGTTAATACCGCCGAAACTGTCGGCAATATTAGCGACCGTTGAGACAAATTCTTCAACCGTTTTATGTTTCACTTCAATATCAAATGAATTGATATTAGCGAATCGTTTAAATAATAATGCTTTACCTTCCATGACTGGCTTTGATGCCATGCCACCTAAATTTCCTAAGCCTAAAATAGCCGTACCGTTAGTGATAACAGCAACCGTATTGCCTTTACCAGTATATTTATAAACATCATCAGGGTTTTCGGCTATTGCTCGAACAGGCTCTGCAACTCCAGGGCTATAAGCTAACGAAAGATCCAGACTCGTTTCTGCAGCGGTAGTAAGTTCTACACTTATTTTTCCTGGCGTTGGAAATTGATGATAATCAAGTGCCTGTTGGCGTAAATCAGTCATTATTAGATGTCCCAGTGCGTTTATATATTAATAAATTATAGTTTTTTATTTTTTTAGTTCATTTTCTTTTACATAATATTGCATTCTTTATTATGAACTCAAGTAAAATTTTCGTGGTAATACCTCTAGAGGCTTTATAAACACTAACACCAATAAAATTTAATACACATCAATTGGGTAAATATTCGTTATTGCTGTTTAGGTATAATGGCAAGTTAAAATTCTATTCTTTTGTTTAATCGCTTTTCCCAACATTTAAATGCAATATTAGCGATTTTTAATGAATTAGCTCAAAAGTTTCTAAGCGCTATCTACTTTTATAAATCAAACACGTCATAATTATTCAAGGTGAAATTAACAGCTGATTTCAAGGATAATGAATTTATAAATATATAGGACGAAAAAAAGATATAAAAAAACCACTATAAAAGTGGTTTTTAAAAAGTGTAATCAACTAAAAGAAGTTATTCTCTGAAAGGATTGACCAAAATAATGGTTTCATTACGGTCAGGACCTGTTGATACTAAATCAATCGGCACACCAGTAACTTCTTCAATACGCTTAATGTAAGCAATGGCATTAGCAGGTAATTGCTCTATTGAAGTTGCACCATATGTTTTTTCAGACCAACCAGGCATTGACTCATAAACAGGCGTAATTTCTTCATAGCCTTCAGCCGCTGTCGGCGGAACAGTAATGATTTCACCTGATTTAGTTTTATAGCCTGTACAGATTTTTAATTCTTTTAAGCCGTCTAAAACATCAAGCTTAGTTAAACAAAAACCTGTCACACTGTTTACTTGTGTCGCACGATGCATAGCAACTGCATCAAACCAACCACAACGGCGTTCACGCCCTGTAGTTGCACCAAATTCATGGCCAACAGTACCTAAATGATTACCCACTTCATCATCTAATTCAGTAGGAAAAGGTCCTGAACCCACACGTGTTGTATAAGCTTTAGTGATACCTAAAACATAATCAATATTACAAGGACCAAAACCACAACCTGTTGAAACACCACCAGCCGTTGTATTTGAAGACGTTACATAAGGGTACGTACCGTGGTCAATATCAAGCAACGTGCCTTGAGCACCTTCGAACATGATTTTCTCGCCAGCAATTCTTGCTTGGTCGAGTAATTCAGCAATATCAGCAACCATACCAATAATGACTTCACGTAAGGCTAAAACATCAGCCAGTATTTCTTCATAATTGACAGGTTCTACTTTGTAGTAATTAACTAAAGCAAAATTATGGTATTCCACAATTTCTTTTAATTTGACTGCAAACGTTTCAGCATTAAATAAATCGCCAACACGTAAACCACGACGAGCAACTTTATCTTCATATGCTGGACCGATACCACGGCCTGTAGTACCAATAGGTTTACTACCACGTGCAACTTCGCGAGCTGCATCAAGTGCATTATGATAAGGAAGAATTAATGGACAAGCATCACTGATTAATAAACGTTCGCGAACGGGTACACCACGCTCTTCTAACATTTTCATTTCAGTCATTAATGCTTTAGGACAAAGCACAACACCGTTACCAATTAAGCATTTCACGTTTTCACGTAAAACCCCTGATGGAATTAGATGTAAAACAGTTTTTTCACCGTTAATAACAAGTGTATGACCGGCGTTATGGCCACCTTGATAGCGTACTACGTACTTAGCTGTATCAGTCAGTAAGTCTACTACTTTACCTTTGCCTTCGTCACCCCATTGAGTGCCAAGAACTACGACGTTTTTACCCATGTTCACATATTGGTAAGAAAATTAGGCGGGGATTCTATCAAATTATAATAATGAGTCCAAGCTATTCTTGTTGGATTTTAATACGATTTAAAAATATCAAAGAAAGAGAATAACTTAGCAGAGCTACTAATTTATATAAAAAGGTCTACTAATGAATAGTTAATGGAATAACCAAAGAATAATAAGACCAATAATAATAATTGTTAGTCCTATTGTACGAATTGACTGAGGTGTTTCTTCCGCTAACTTTAAAACATATGCACGCCATTTATTAGGGAATAATGCAGGTATCAACCCTTCAATAATCAAAGCCATTGCTAGTGCAGTAAATAACAACTCTAATGTCATAGTGCTCTCATAAAGGTTTTTTGTGCAAATAAAAAAGCCATGACATTGTCATGGCTTTTTATCGTTTTAAAATTTACTTTTTCACTTTAGCGCTATCTTTCAAATAATGAAAGAAATCGTTATCTGGCTTAACAACTAATATATCATTTTTGCTGCTAAAGCTTTTTTCATAGGCTTCGAGACTGCGATAAAAGTTGAAAAATTCAGCATCTTTCTTATATGAATCAGAATAAACCTTTGCCGCTAATGCATCACCTTCACCACGTACTTCAAAGGCATCTCTTTGAGCCGTAGCAAGCATAACGGTAACTTTAGCGTCTATAGTTGCACGAATAATTTCTGATTGCTCTTGACCTTTGGATCTATGCTCTTTAGCAACAGCCGTTCGCTCGGCGCGCATACGATCATAGATAGAAGCACTTACTTCTGTTGGTAAGTTGATAGCTTTAATACGCACATCTATCACTTCAATACCCAAATCTTCACGACTACTCGCGGCGCTTTCTAATGCTTTGGCCATAATTGAATCACGATCACCAGATACAATTTCCTTTATAGTACGGGTACCAAATTCCGTTCTTAATCCATTATTAACTTTTTGTTTCAATAACGCGCGTGCATTTTCGATCGAACCTGAGGTACGTAAATAAAACGTTGAAAAATCAACAATACGCCATTTCACAAAGGAGTCGACCATTAAATCTTTTTTCTCAGAAGTAACAAAGCGATCGGGTGCTTCATCCAACGTTTGAATACGTGCATCAAGTTTTTTAACGGTTTCAATAAATGGGATTTTAAAGTGTAACCCTGGCGCAAAGTCCTGCATTTCCCCCGTATCATCACGTTTAATTTTTTGAAACTTAAACACAATACCGCGTTGACCTTCAAAAACAACAAACACCGATGAAGTAGCTAATAAAAATACGGCAACAACAACAATAATAATAAAGTTTTTCATCGCTTAGTTTCTCCCGTTATTAAAACGGTCTGAGCGACCAGAGGTTGAAGGTGATGAATTGGTCGTATTACCCGCGTTATTCACACTCTGAGAAGAGGTAGGAATGCTTACTTGAGTTGGGGCATGTTGTTGAATAATTTTATCAAGTGGTAAATACATCATATTATTACCCCCCTCAACATCCACCATAACTTTACTGGTATTACTGTAAACTTTTTCCATTGTCGATATATATAAACGTTGACGCGTTACTTCTGGGGCTGCTTGGTACTCTGGTAAGAGTTTATTAAATCGAGCAACTTCACCTTGCGCATCTAAAACGGTTTGTTCTTTATAAGCTAAAGACTCTTGTTCCATACGTTTTACACGACCACGAGCTCTTGGTTCAATGCCACGAGCATAAGCTTCAGCTTCACGTAAAAAACGAACTTCATCCTCTTGTGCCGCTATTGCATCATCAAAAGCGTCTTTCACTTCTTCTGGAGGACGAGCATCTTTAAAGTTAACATCAACAATAATTAATCCTAAATTATAAGGCTCAATGATTTTTTCAAGTTCTTGCCAAACTTCCTGACGAACTTGTTCACGACCACTTGTTAAAATGTCATCCATTTTTGCGTGACCGACAACGTAACGCAAAGCACTATCAAGTGATTGGCTTAAGCTGTCATCTGCATTTGTCACACTAAATACATAGTTTCGAGGATCAACAACACGATACTGAATCTGCATTTCAACACGCACAACATTTTCGTCTTGCGTTAACATAAAGCCTGCTGCAGGTAAGTCACGTGTTGTTTGCATATCTACTGGAATAATGCGATCGATAAACGTCCATTTCCAGCGCAAGCCCGGTTCAACCGTTCCTGAATATTGACCAAAACGCAAGACAATACCTTGTTCAGCTTCTTTAATCGTGTAAAAGCCGCTAAACGCATAAACCAAAACGGCAACAACTAGCGCTAAGCCAATGCCTACAGAAGAAAAACTTTTCCCTGAGCCGCCACCTGAAGATTTACCACCGAAGATCCCGCCAACTTTGTTGCCTAAATCTTTTAATAAATCATCTAAATCTGGTGGACCTTGGTTTTTGCCACCTTTATTTTTCCAGGGATCTTTATCATCTTTCCCCGGTTCGTTCCAAGCCATGCTGCTCTCCGCTATCTAATCTAAAATGTAGAAATTGACATAATAAGTCAAAAATAATTTTAAGCCTAATATATCAGTCTGTTAACTTTCGATAAAGCTTTCAATCACTGCTTCATCTTGTTTTACTAATCTATTCCATTCTCGTGCCGGTAATTTAACCTTTAAAAGACAATTACCTTCTTCATCATATTGCTCGTCTGAAATACAATTTAATTGATAAAAAGTCCCTCTAAATTTTCCATATTTAGGTGGAATTTTTAAACTATGTTTCACAATTTGTTTGCCGAGTCGTTCAGCTAAAGCGACAAATAGCAATTCAATACCAATGCCTTTTTGCGCTGAGAGCCAAACTCTGATTGGCATCCCTGTATCATCACGATCAATACGTGGTTCAACATCTTCTAATTTATCGATTTTATTACAAATGAGTAATTGAGGTACATCACCCGCGTCTATTTCATTTAAAACTTCTTGTACCTGTTCAATATTTTCACTACGTCGTTCATCAGCAATGTCAATAACATGTAATAATAATTCGGCTTCTCTTGTTTCAGTTAAAGTCGCTTTAAATGCTGCAACTAAGTCATGGGGCAAATGACGAATAAAACCCACCGTGTCCGCTAAAATAGCGCGACCAACATCTTCAACGTCTATACGTCTTAATGTTGGATCAAGTGTCGCAAATAATTGATCTGCAGCATAAACTTTAGCGTTGGTAATACAGTTAAATAATGTTGATTTTCCTGCATTGGTATAACCCACTAAAGAAACAGTCGGTAATTCCGCTCTTTCTCGTGCTCTTCGACCTTGTTGGCGTTGCTTCTCAACTTTTCCTAATCGCTTGCGTATATTCACCATACGTTCACGAAGTAAACGTCTATCGGTTTCAAGTTGTGTTTCACCAGGCCCACGTAGACCTATACCGCCTTTTTGCCGTTCCAAATGCGTCCAACCACGAATAAGTCGAGTACTCATATGACGCAGCTGCGCTAATTCAACTTGTAACTTACCTTCATGAGTACGCGCTCGTTGAGCAAAAATATCTAAAATTAATGTTGTTCGATCAACAACACGACACTCACAGAGTGCTTCAATATTTTTTTCTTGTGAAGGAGATAAACTGTGATTGAATAAAATCACATTCGCATTAAGTAACTTAACTTCATCGGCAATTTCTTGCGCTTTACCACTACCCACAAAAAATTTGGTATGTGGTGTACTGCGCTTACCTGTGATCACAGATAAAGATTCAATACCCGCAGAATCTACAAGCATTTCAAATTCTTGTAAATCTTCACGAGCATTTTCATCTGGAAAATCTAAATGAACAAGTATCGCTTGCTCACCTGCTTGGTACCTATCAAACAAATGAGCAAATCCTAACAATACCAGTTAAGAACATTAATCTTGTGAATCCATTGATTGATTAAAACCTGCCTGAGGAGGTTGCGGTGCTGTATTCACTGCACGTGATGGTACAACAGTTGAAATAGCATGTTTATAAACCATTTGACTGACGGTATTTTTTAATAAAATAACGAATTGATCAAATGACTCTACTTGTCCTTGTAGTTTTATGCCATTGACTAAGTAAATTGCTACCGGAATGCGATCACGTCGTAAAGCATTCAAAAATGGGTCTTGTAAAGATTGCCCCTTTGCCATTATTTGGCCCCTTTTTTATTGTTAGTTAATATTAAGTAAATAATTGGTGTTGTATTTTATAATTGTATTCAATTGACTATCTAATAAATCTAATTATACATCAATGTTTAAAGTTTGCTTACTGCTGATAAAATTTGTTGTAAATTATCTTTGCTTTCCATATCAAGCCATTGCAAATCTGGCCAGTTTCTTAACCAAGTCAATTGTCTTTTCGCTAATTGCCTAGTCGCGCAAATCCCTTTAAAAACCATTTCATCATGGTCAAACTCATTATGTAAGTGCTGCCACATTTGGCGATACCCTACGCAACGGATTGATGGTAAATTTTCATGTAAATCTTGTCGCTCTATCAGTTTAACGACCTCTTGCTCAAAACCTTGAGCAATCATTTGCTCATAACGTAAAGCTATTCGCTCATGCAATACACTTCGTTCTTTTGGCGCGATGGCGAATTGTAAAACATCACCTAAAAGTCGCTCACCTTTTATCTTAGTTAATTGTGACAAAGTGTTTCCAGTTATACGATAAACCTCTAATGCCCGCGTAATTCTTTGCGGATCATTTTGATGTATTCGCTCTGCTGCTTCTGGATCGACCTCTGCTAATGATTGATGAACCGCCTGCCAGCCGTTTGCTTTTGCTTCCTGTTCAATCACTTTTCTAATATTGCTGTCGGCTTGAGGAAGTGGTGATATTCCTTCAATCAAACTTTTAAAGTACATCATAGTGCCGCCGACCAACAATGGAATACGACCTTTGGCTCGAATTTCAGCAATTTCACGTAACGCATCTTGACAAAAATCAGCTGCCGAATAGCTTTCACTCGCATCTCTAATGTTTATCAAGCGATGAGGATATGTCGCTAATTCCTCTGCCGTTGGCTTTGCGGTACCGATATCCATGTCTCGATATACAAGCGCTGAATCAACACTAATAATGTCGCAGGGTAAATGTTCAAAAAGCTCAAACGCCAAGGCTGTTTTTCCGGAAGCCGTAGGCCCCATCAAACAAATAACCGGTGGCTGTTTGGTTGTCATTAATGAATCGCTGCTTTTTAAAGATGACATATTTATTTACTTCAACTGCGCTATCGATGATGTAAGGTCAATTACCGTTGAATTCAAGGCTAACTCTTGATTAATTGTGCTCGGACACAAGTGAGCAAGTTGGAAGTAAAGGTCATTTAGGCGTTTTTCATTAAACGGTTCACTCGTTAACAACTGAACAAAAGTGCTTTGCCATTCATCAACTGACAGTGCTTTTTCTTTGCCATTACCTTTATCAAAAGAGAGTAGGTTATTCAAAAATAGTGAAAAACTTTGACTAACGTCTTCTTCTCGAAGCATCGCAGGATATTGCCTAATTTGAATAGAAGTACTTCCCAAGCGTTGCACAACCATTCCCAAGGCATTAAACATTTCAGCATTACCTTCAATGAAATCTATTTCACTTTTTAATAAAGATAATTTAATGGGTAACAATAGTGGCTGACTTGTAAGTCCCTTTTGCCACTGTTGAGTAATTTTAAGGGCATTTATCCGCGCTTCTAATTTCTCTAACGACAATAATTTAGGTTGGTTACCTTCAACATAAATCGCAAAATTTGGCTCAACAAATTGTAAAGG
>JAQWHO010000198.1 GCA_029249355.1 Thalassotalea sp. | reverse complement strand
GATCAACTGGGTTCATGGCAACACCACGAACAGTTGGGCGAACACCACGCCAACGAGTAGCACCTGCTTTACCCAAAGAGCGAAGCATGTGTTCTGCGTTACCGATTTCACCTAAAGTAGCACGACAATCTGCTTCGATTTTACGCATTTCGCCTGAACGAAGACGTAAAGTAACGTAAGCACCATCTTTAGCAACTAATTGAGCATAAGTACCCGCCGCACGAGCGATTTGAGCACCTTTACCAGGTTTAAGTTCGATTGCATGAATAACACTACCTAAAGGTGTGTTACGCAATGGTAATGTGTTACCTGCTTTGATTGGAGCGTCAACACCAGACTGGATAGAATCACCAGCTTTTAAGCCTTTAGGGGCTAAGATGTAACGACGTTCACCATCTGCATATAATACTAACGCAATGTTAGCACTACGGTTTGGATCATATTCCAAACGTTCTACTTTTGCAGGGATGCCATCTTTAGTGCGCTTAAAGTCGATCATGCGATAGTGTTGCTTGTGACCACCACCAACGTGACGAACTGTAATACGACCAGTATTATTACGACCACCAGACTTAGACTTAGTGTCTAATAATGGTGCGTAAGGCTTACCTTTATGCAACTCCGTGTTTACCACTTTTACTAAGTGGCGACGACCCGGAGAAGTAGGTTTACATTTAACTATAGCCATTTTTGTAAACTCCTATGATTCCGCGCCGACGAAGTCGATGTCGCTGCCTTCAGCAAGTGTAACGTAAGCTTTCTTCCAATCGCTTCTGCGACCAGTACGAGCACCAGTACGTTTAACTTTACCTTTAACATTTAGTGTGCGAACACCTTCAACTGAAACTTCGAAAAGTTTCTCAACAGCAGCTTTGATTTCAGCTTTAGTAGCAGTAGTAGCAACTTTGAAAACAACCGTGTTGTTTGCTTCAGCAGCCATTGTGCTTTTTTCAGAAATGTTCGGTGCCAAAAGCACTTTTAACAAACGTTCTTCGCTTATCATGCTAACATCTCCTCAATTTGCTTAACTGCAGTAGCAGTCATCAATACTTTTTCGAAACCAACTAAACTTACTGGGTCGATACCCGCAACATCGCGAACGTCAACTTTGTATAAGTTACGAGCTGATAAGAACAAGTTTTCTGTTACTTCTGGAGTAACAATTAACACGTCTTTAAGCTCTAAACCTTGTAGTTTAGCTACCAATTCTTTCGTTTTTGGCGTTTCAACAGCAAAATCTTTTACCACAACTAAGCGTTCTTGACGAACTAACTCAGATAAGATGCTAGCAATAGCACCACGGTACATTTTACGGTTTACTTTTTGGCTGTGGTCTTGAGGCTTAGCAGCGAATGTTACGCCACCAGTTCTCCAGATTGGACCACGAGTTGTACCAGCACGAGCACGGCCAGTACCTTTTTGACGCCATGGTTTTGCGCCACCGCCGCTAACTTCTGAGCGAGTTTTCTGAGCACGAGTACCTGCACGAGCACCAGCTGCATAAGCAACTACTACTTGGTGTACTAAAGCTTCATTGAACTCACGTCCAAAAGTTGCTTCGGAAACTTCAAGAGCGCCTTTAGCGTCTTTTAATGATAATTCCATCACAAATCTCCTGGACTAGGCTTTAACAGCTGGTTTAATGATTACGCTACCGTTAATAGCACCCGGAACTGAACCTTTAATAAGGAGCAAGTTACGTTCTGCATCAACACGAACCAATTCAAGGTTTTGTGTAGTAGTCTTCACAGCACCCATATGACCAGACATTTTTTTGCCTTTGAAAACTCGACCTGGTGTTTGACACTGGCCGATTGAACCGTTAGAACGGTGAGAGATAGAGTTACCGTGAGTAGCATCTTGCATGCTAAAGTTCCAACGCTTAATACCACCTTGGAAACCTTTACCTTTAGAAGTACCGGTTACATCTACTAATTTAGTGTCATTGAATAACTCAACAGTGATAGCACTGCCAGCTTCAAGACCTTCACCTTCATTTTCGTTTAAACGGAATTCCCACAAGCCGCGGCCTGCTTCGATACCTGCTTTCGCGAAATGTCCAGCACTTGGTTTGTTAACACGGTTAGCTTTTTTGCTGCCCGTAGTAACTTGCAATGCTGAATAACCATCGTTATCTACAGTTTTAACCTGAGCAACGCGGTTAGCTTCAACTTCTAGGACTGTAACAGGAGTAGATGCGCCATCTTCTGTGAAGATACGAGTCATACCAACTTTACGTCCAACTAGACCTATAGTCATGTTAAAAACCCCTTATTAACCCAAGCTAATTTGAACGTCAACACCAGCTGCTAAGTCTAAACGCATTAATGCGTCAACAGTCTTTTCAGTAGGTTCAACGATATCAATTAAACGCTTGTGAGTACGAATTTCGTACTGATCACGTGCATCTTTATTAACGTGTGGAGAAGTCAAGATAGTGAAACGTTCTTTGCGTGTAGGAAGTGGAATAGGACCACGAACCTGTGCGCCAGTACGTTTTGCAGTATCAACGATTTCTGCTGTAGATTGATCAATCAAACGATGATCGAACGCTTTCAAACGAATGCGAATTCTTTGATTTGACATGAAGACAAATCCCCAATTTTAAAGAACAACAAAATACTACCCATCACCTTTTTTATGTAAAAAGGGGGGAGTATCGCTAAACATTCAACCTCATATCGAGGTTGCTGTATGAACTAAATTCTTCCGAAGCAATTTAGTTAACACGGTCGGTCAGACCAAACGTGAGCGCGCATTATACATGAGCATAAAAAAAGAGCAATAACTAATTGGTTGTCGCTCATTTCTTTATTGTTAATACATAGACTTTTATCTAAACAAATAGATATTGTAATAATTGTTTACTCCATATCTAGGTAGGGTATCGCTAAGGTTAAAGTATTTAATTTGACCGCTTAGGTGCTACCGGCCCTTTCAAAGGGTAAGGATTCTTTGGCCTTTGATTGCCGTTTCGGTTACTAGCTCGGTTGTTATGTCTTAAATCACCATAAATTAATCTATCGCGACTGTACTTATTATTTCTAATTTTAACTTTATTTAGCGCAGTTTTAGCAAGAGTAATTGAGTGTAAATTCATTTCTATCTCGAATCCTGCTAATTGTTCCGGAGAATAGTCTCCTTCTAATGAAATAGTTTTCCTTTCTCTTTTAACAGTGACGCGTAATTTTTCTCCGCCTTTTAGCTCAGCTAATGAATTAATCAATTGAGTCAAATTTTCATTATTAATTTGTACGTCATTAATCGCAGTAATAATGTCTTCTGTTCTTAATCCAAGTTTTTCAGCAATACTTCCGGGAAGTATTTCCTCAATTCTCAAACCTACAACACCAGAATCAACAAATCGCTTGCCAGAAAAACCAAAGGTTTTATCCTGCTTTTCATCACGATATATGTATGCATGCTTCTCTTGATAATCATGCTGTTGATAAAACTCTACAATTTCGAGTACTAGTTCATTAAATTCAACGTTTAATGAGGAAGGTAATGATTTCTGGTTTATCAGTGTGTCTGACTTATTTTGCTTAGCTTCAGTTACAAATTGATAACTTAGCTCTGGCAATATTTTAGGCTTATATTCACTCGATATCTCAAACCCTTTACCGTTTCGAACAATAGTGGCCGTAAAATTATCACCATAAAATAACCCTTCAATATATTTATTAAACAATTCACTAGGTGTGCCATTATTTGTATTAATACTTACCCCATTCAAGTGGGTTATTTTATCTCCACTCTTTAAATTAAAATTATTGGCAAAGTAATAAGGCAAAACTGATAAAACCTTTATCGCCGTATTATTATCAACAAAATCTTTATCAATAGATGTGCCGATAAATGGACTTATATATAAAGGAAAAAAGTTTCCTTTTTCATTACTATCAGTATTTTTATGGTGGGATTGAATTTTGGTCATTATTTTTCTTAAGCGATATTCTAAATCTTTTGATAGTTCTGGTTTTTCCGTTTGAACAATTTCGTCTTTTGCTTGAAGCAGCCTATATTTTTCACAAGATTTAACGCTTTGACTTCTCATGACTATCGTCGGATTTTTAGACTCATCTAATATAAACTCAAACTTATAATGATGATTTTCTCTAACATTTAGTATTAAATTTTGTATCACTATATCGTCAGGAATATATTTATTTTTAATTTTTTTACCTTTTCTAATTTTACGAAAAGAATCTAATGGCCACCTTTCAACGACTACTTTATGAGTACCATCTTCAAGATAATAAATTTTATCACCTTCGATAATGTCATACTTGTTTCTGCTTTTTGATAATCTATATCCATTATGATCACTCATGAAATAAACAAAATTTTCATTGTTTTTTTCCGTAGAGAAAAACTCAATAGTTGCACACTCTTTTGCTTGTAGCTGAAAAGCTATAAAAAGTGATGCTAAACAAACTATTATATTTTTGGAGGCTACATAAAGTACTACTCGGTTAAATACTATATTCATATTCTTTTCCTTTTGAATTTCTCACCATTTCTGCCATCAATTGCTGACGTTGCTTTAATATTTTCAATTTTTCTTTCGCTGTAGAAGCGTTGATTAATTGCAAATCAATATCACGTATTTTTGAAAGTAATTGTGCTTGATGGAATGTGGGCATACTGTCTTGTACGAGTTGATTTTCAATTGTTTGATTAACCAATAACACCTGTTCAAGTTGATGCTGTAATGAATAGTTACTCCACAATAAACCAACAGCGGTAATCATAATTAACGATGCTGCTGTTGCCATCGCCCAAATGCCTTTTTTCAATATATGTTTTTGCTGAAAATACTTTGTTTCAACATTACTTTTTGAAATCTGCTTCGTTATCTCGCCCCAAATTTCTTCAGGAGGCGTGAGTTGATTAACCATCTCTAACTCTGCTTTAGCTTCTTCAAATAAGTAGGTTTCTGCCATGCTATCTTCTGAGTTGAAAATAGTATTTTTAGTTAAATGGTCTTTGTTAAGCATTTATCACCTCTGCAAGCGCTGGAGATTTTTTTAAGGATGAAATGGTGCGTGATACAACGAGTTTTGAATAACTTAAAGATTTGCCCATCAATTCTGCAATTTCATGATGTTTATATTGCTCAACAAAATATAACCACAGAATAATTCGCTCACTTAACGAAACCTTAGAAAGAATAAACAAAAATAGCCGTTCATTTTCAACTACGGTTTCCACTGAATCACTTGTGTCTACTTTGTTCTGTACCTCACTATCATCATCAAATCTATTTTGGCGTTTAAGGGTGTTAATCGTCTGATTAAACGCGACTCGTTTTAACCAAGCCAGCATATTGGTGTCATGCTTTAATTCATTTGCTTTTCGATATGCTGTTATAAAGGTTTCTTGAACTATATCTTTCGATAATTCTTTATCTTGGCAAACTTTATAAATAGCGCTGTAAACAAAAGGAGAAAGTTGTCGATAGCAAATTTCAAATGCTGTCTTGTCTCCTTGAATTATTCGCTTCGTTAATGTGTCATCCCAGATCATCAAATCATCCATTTCTTCTTTTAACTATTAAAACAATCCAAGGAATAAAAAAGTTACAACTAATTTATCAACTGCGAATATCTTTTAAAGTTTTCTCAAAGTAAACTATCATCTTCAATAGAAAAACTGATATTAAAGTTATTAAAAAATAATAAGCGGTAGTGATAATAAAAGAAAAAAGAGCAATAACTAAATCAGTCATTGCTCTTTAACGTAAAAGTAATTATTTATTAGAGGGTATCATTTTTCAAAAACCACCTTATTTAACGCTTATTTCTGTTATCCGCAGCATTTGAGGCAGCTCGACTTTTGATACTACTAAATTGATTAGAATGTTGTGAACCATTTAACTGTCTATAAATAGGTGACCATACACCATTTTTCAGGGTATTTATTTTCTTCTGTAACTCTGTCATGTACTCATGCGACTTGAGATCAATCGTTAACGAGAATGCAGGAATAAACTCAGCTTCAAAAATCCCCGTCAATTCTAAAAATTGTCCATCTCTTTTTACGTCTATTGAGATTAATTGCCCATTACGCCATTGTTGAGTTTGTGAGGTTAATGCAGCAGCGCTATCAGTGATCAGGGTTTTATTTGTTGCTTTAACAATAATATCACTAGCTTTTAAGCCAATTTTATCCATTGGGCTCATGCTTTTAACAGAGCTAATCAGTAAGCCGACGTCTTGTATTGCCTTTCCTTGAATACCCAAGTTACTACTTTCGGTTTCATTTCGATAAATTTTTACTTGATCAGCCACCAAACCTTTTGATTTATAGTATTCATATAAGGCAATAATTTGTCGTTCATAATCAAAGGTGGTTTGTTCATCCATCTTTTTATTATTCGTTATTTGTAAGCGCTTTAAGTTGCTTTCTTTAAAGTGGTAATAACTATTAGGGATTATTATTAATCTCTTTTTCCCTTCTAAAATTTTAATTTTATTTGCACGGGCAATAGTGAATATTAAAAGATCATTATTTTTTACCGTTTGAATATAATTTTCAAATAATTCTCGACTTGTACCTAAGTCAGGATTTATGGGTTCATTCCCCATATGAGTAATATCATCGCCTGATTTAAAGCCCAGTGATGATGCGATCGAAAAAGGTAAAACGGATAGCACTTTAATACGATTATTTTGACTGTACTTATCGTCAATGATGCTGCCAAAATATTCATCTACTTTTATCGGTATAATATTCGCTTCATTAGTGAGGGTGTGTTGATGAAATTGATAAAGGCGCGTCCGTAAACTATTAAGCTTTTCTTCAAGTAAATTTGGCAATGGTTCTTTATCTACAATAATAGTGCTTTTTTCACCAATAAAATTATCTTCATCAACCGACTTACATACTTGTGGTTCAAAACTATTAACATGGAGAGCTGAATTTTCACTGTTATCAATCATTTCAATTTGAAAGCTGTAATTAGGTTCAACATTTAAATGTATCACCTTCACTTTAATATCTTTCGCTCCTTTTGCGCTGGCTCTCGGGGCAAAATGAGATTGCATCAGTTGAAAATACGATTTGGGGTACTGTCGCAGTGTTAATGTATGCTCGCCTGGTGTTATTTGATAAGTAACTCTGCTATCAATAATTTGTCGGTAACTGGCTTTTTCAACCAAAGGCTGACCGTCAACAGCAATGATCTTCAGAATATATTCATCGTTTTGATTAATTGAGAATATTGAACATTGTAAGGTTTCATCAGCCGACACTTGCTGGCTCAGTAATAAAACACTAAATACAATAATTTTAAATACTAAATTCATATTCAATTCCTTGAGGTTTAGCTAGGTGTTCTTGGATCAATTCTCGTCTTTTTTGCAAAATCAGTAATTTTTGCTTGGTTGAATGTGCTTGATATAAGTCACTGTCTAATGCTCGTAATGCCTCGACTAGTGTTGCCTGCTGAAATGTCACCTGTTGGTTAATATTCACTTTATCTTCAAGCATCATATTAACAAGCAGCACCTCTTGTAATTGATGCTGTAATGAATAGTTACTCCAGACTAACCAGCCAACCGCGACAAAAAATAATGACGCAGCACTAGCAAAGAAAAATTGCTTAATGTGTGATGTTTTTTGTTTTTGACTTGGTAGTTTATTCTTAAGCTCATTCCATACCTTTTGTGGTGGATGAACTAACGATATTTGATTCGCTGAAACCCTTAAAGCAATGAGCTTTTCTCTTTCAGTTGCGCACTGAGTACAGCTGTTGATGTGCATTAATTCAACCTCAGTTAAAGATTCAATTAATCGGTCACTATTTATATGCATGGTCTTTTACCTCATTAAATGAACGTATTCTTTTTAACGTTCGAGAAACGATAGATTTTGAATAGCTTGGGGTTTTTGACACTAACACTGCAATTTCTTCATGGTTATATTGCTCAACAATAAAAAGCCATAAAATTAAACGCTCGATTTCCGTCACTTTTGCAAATAATGATTCAATTAACTGACTATCGATGAGTTGCTTGGAAATATCGCAGTCAATCTCAAATGCTTCTTCAGGTAATTCTTCCATTAAAACAACACGCTTTTCTCGCTTAATGAAGTTAAGTGTGTTGTTAAAAGCGATTCGTTTTGCCCAAGCGAGAAATGATTGTTTGGTTTTATAGCAATGCAAACTTTCAAAAATGTCGATAAAGGTATCGTGTAATAATTCTTGAGAGGTATCTTTATTACGACATATTTTATAGATTACTGTGTATATTTGAGGAGAAATAAGTTGATAGCAACGCTCAAACGCATCAGCGTGACCTTGCTTCATTTCATCAACTATACTTTCATCCCAAATATCCAAATGACATCCTTTTCTATTTATATATCTAACTGAACAATTTAAAGGTTTAAAACGTCGCAATAATTTTACTTTTATTATTAGGTCATTTTTACTATTTAATTACTACTGATACTGTTTAACAATAAAGTAC
>JAQWHO010000197.1 GCA_029249355.1 Thalassotalea sp. | reverse complement strand
TTGCTGTTTTTCTTCAGCATACTCGGCAGGAAAAACAATGTAAGGCTGCCACTTTTCACCTTTAATAATCTCTAACAGTTCTTGCTCGACTGCTGTTCTCGACCATAGAAAAGCAAAAGTGTCGGGGATCAAATCTGCGATTAATTTCCCTGTATTACTTGGTTTTAATACTTCAGTGTCATACATCAAGAGTAAAAAACCGACATTGCTTTTGAGAGATACTTTCAAAGCACAGACACAGTTTTCTTTCGCTAAATGACATAACTCACAGCGAATTAATCGTTGTCCTCTAGATTTATACTCAGTTGTAGAAAGGCTTTTACGATATTGAAATAAACGATTAACAGAATGCATGAAGTTCTTGAGAAAAGGAAGATTAGCTATCATTTTAAGAGAAATACAACTGAAATAATAGCAGGTTTACTAAGTCTTAATAACTTACGTGAAGTAAAATTTATCTCATAAAAAAAGGACACTGCTTAGGTGCCCTATCAATCCAGAGAAATTGAAACTTTTTAAATGACTAACTTATTTAATTTATGCCCTAGTTAATTTATGCTCTAGTTAATTTAAATTTAGGCTTTATTTCTTTTATCAACATCTGCAGTAATAACATTAAAGCCAGATAACTCACTAATACTTTGGCTTAACTGAGTTTCAATACCGTCAATTTTATAAACTGCATGGCAAAGGCTTTCACCTCGCTTTTCTAATTTTTCAGCACGAACTTCAATGTCACGTTCAATTCGCTCACCAAAACTTTCCATTCTAGTTTCAAAAGCATCCATATCACCACCAGCAAATAACATCTCTTGACCTACCGCTATTAACAAACTTCCTAACGAATTCTGAATTGTTTCTTCAACAACCGTTTCTATGCGTTGCTCAAAATCTTCACCAAAGAAGTCATCTTCTAACTCACCGTTTTCATCTATATAAAACTCTTTTTCACTATCAAAACGTTGGTCAACTTCATTACGAATACTATGCAAATGAGTTGTTAATTCCTGACCAACGTCATTACCTTCACCTAATAACTCATTAAAGGCTAAATTAACTCCTTCAACCGCTATTTCAATCGCATCAACAGCTATCTCTTTAACTTCTGGTAATACAGCTCGGATATTAGTTGAGTATTCAAAAACTAATGACTGTTGATAGTCATTAAGCTTAATTTCTTTACCATCAACGATTAAGATTTCGTTGTTCATGATTTTATAAAGCGGTTTATTATTTTTAGTAAACTCAATTAAGTCTTTATTAATTCTTAACCCGGCATTTAAGTCGATATCACATGAGTCTGACGAAAAACTCGTATCATGAGCAAATACAGTAGTCGTTGATAATAAAATAGCTGTAGCAAGTAATGTTTTCATTGAAATACCCTTTAGTGAATTAACGCTTAATTTTACTAATAGGTATTCAAAAGAAGTGCCAACTAATAACTCTTTGAATATAAACAGTTATTTATATTTATAAATGTAATCATCTTATTGTTAAATTAAAAACTGATGATTAACACTAATAATTAGTGAATTAAACCACTAGCAAGAACAGGTTAATATGATTGGGAAAGAAGTAATTTTTCTGAGGGTTGAAATTTAGGCAATAAAAAAGGACAAGATTTAAATCTTATCCTTTTTCTAATTTATAGATTTCAGTATAAAACTGAAAACTTAAATTACATAGCTACGATGTTTTCAGCTTGAGGACCTTTTTGGCCTTGTGTAACTGTAAACTGAACTTTTTGACCTTCAGCTAAAGTTTTGAAACCGTCGCCAGAGATAGCGCTGAAGTGTGCAAACACGTCAGGACCAGATTCTTGCTCGATAAAACCAAAACCTTTAGATTCGTTGAACCATTTTACTGTACCAGTAGTTGTCTCAGACATAATACTTTCCTATTTAATTGAGTAATTTTTGCCCTAAGGCGGTGTTGCAGGAAGTGTAACTATTACTTATCAAACGGGACGAGCTACTAATAACGCGATACGATGTATATAAAAATAGGTCTTACTTTCTAGCTGAATCGAATTTTAATGATTTACAGCTCAGAGTCAAGTAATTTCGCTTTTATAGTCTCGACTTATGATTGTTTCTTAATTTTGATTTTATTATTTGTATCACGGCTTTGCTTAATTAACTCATCGCTCGCGGCTAAATCATCAGATTTAGCGAGGCGATCATATAATACAACATTTACGGTTGCCGCAAGGTTCATACAACCAATAGTAGGGATATATACAACGTGATCAGCGTTATCAACAACCATTTGGCTAATGCTGCCATCTTCCGGGCCTAAAATATAAAGTGCATTTTCAGGATGATTAAACAAAGGTAATGGTGTTGCTCCTTCAACCAGTTCAACGCACACAATTTCAATATCCTTATTTTTAGTTAAAACGAGTGAATCTACTGGAGTTAAAGGTATACGTTGGCTGATATTTTTAGTATCAGTAGAAAATTTTGCGGCTTGCTGATATCGCTGGCCGGTATAAATAACTTCATCAACCCCATAACAGCCTGCAGCTCGCATAACAGCGCCAACATTACTAGGGCTTTTAGGGTTAGTTAAGCCAACAATTACCTTGGTATTTTTACTTTCAATTTTCATACTGATTTTTCTACTTACAAAATAGTTTACCTTGATGTAACAATTTTATTGCTTTTAATGGTGACTTCCAAGTGCTACCTCTATATAAATAAAAATGCTTTATGGTTATTTTTGAAAGAAAAGTATTCATCAAGCGCTCATATAGAAAAATCATCCATTTAAAAGGGAATAAAATGAAAATCAATTTACCTCAACTCTGTGCTATTGCCTCGCTATTTGCCTTCAATGCCTATGCGGAGACGCCTTCATTACAAAATAACATCATTGATGTAATGAAAATGGAACATAGAACAGCTGCCGATAAAATACGCGACGCTAATCGTTCTCCAGTTCAGGCATTGTCATTTTTTGGTTTTAAGC
>JAQWHO010000196.1 GCA_029249355.1 Thalassotalea sp. | reverse complement strand
TTGAACAAGGGCCAATAATGACTAATAATCTGTCATCTTCACCATTGATAATGGCTTCAATCTCTTTTCTGCTTTGAATGATAAAATTAGCGGTTTTATCGGATAATGGAATTTGTTCGGCTAACTGAGCGGGTGAAACTAAATTATCGATTAACGTTGTTCTAAATTCATCTGTTTTGATAGTCATGTCATAATACTTTTTTAATTAATGTGCTTTTGAACGAAATTTAATTGCATTGCTATTAAAAGGGGAAAGCACAATAAGGGTAAATCATCGCGCTAACATACATAAATTAAGGAGAGTTGTGAACTGCTTTCATGGTATTAATCATGTTTAATTAATATAAATGAATATAAATCAGTATTTATAACGTTGCAGTCCAGTTTCATTCAAAATTTTTGCGGTAATTTCTTCAACAGACAATTTGGTGGTATTTAAAAAAGGAATTTTTTCTTTTTTATAAAGCTTTTCAACTTCTCTCACTTCCATTCTGCATTGTCTAGCGGAAGAATATTTACTGTTCGACATTCTTCCATCTCTAATATCCATGAGCCTTTGAGCATCAATGGTTAATCCAAATAGTTTCTTTTTGTGTGGAGCTAAAAAACTGGGTAATTTTAGCTCGTCCATGTCGTCGTCAGTAAACGGATAATTGGCTGCTTTTATACCGTATTGTAAAGCAAGGTATAATGATGTTGGTGTTTTTCCAGAACGAGAAACACCGACTAAAATAACATCAGCATGCTCATAATTTGAAATGTTTGAACCATCGTCATTTGCCAATGAATAATTCACAGCATCAATACGATAATCATAACTATTTTCATGAATACTGTGTGTTCTATGCGCTTTGGGTTTTGCAGAAATACCTAATTTCTTTTCTAATGGCGCGACAAAGTGTTCAAGAAAGTTGTAAATAATGCCATCGCAGCTGTCTATTATTTCTCTTATTTCGTGGTTAACAAAGGTATGAAAAACTAAAGGTGGCTCGTTAGACCTCTTAGCTGTTTTATTGATAAGTTCCTTTACTTCAAGGGCTTTTTCTCTACTTTCAACAAATGAAATAGTTTCATGTTCAAAATCAATAGGAAATAATGATAAAAGGGCATGGCCAAATACCTCAGAAGTTATTGCGGTTCCATCTGATATATAAAAAGCAGTGCGCATGTTAAGTCCTTATATAATTTTAATGATATCAATATTACGTAATACGATATGAAAGTTTTCTTTAGGTCTTTTAGTTTAAGCGTTAACCAGTGTAAAATGTTCTCAGCTACAATGAAACTAATATGAAATAAATTACAACTAAATAACCATTTAATTTTATCCAAATCGGAGAATTTGTCGTGCAAGAATATGTACTTTGGTATGAAGAGTTAGGCATGGGGGATGTTGATCGCGTTGGCGGTAAAAATGCATCTCTTGGAGAAATGATTTCAAATCTTTCAAATGTTGGAGTGCAAGTGCCCGGTGGCTTTGCGACAACCTCATTTGCATTTAACGAATTTTTAGAGCAAAGCGGCTTAAACGACAAAATATATCAATTATTGGATAAATTAGATGTGAGTGATATCCACGCATTAGGCGAATGTGGTAATACCATTCGTCAATGGGTGATTGATACACCATTTTTACCGGAAATGCAGCGAGACATAGAAAAAGCTTATGACAAATTAGCAGGTGAATTTTCTGCTGATGCGTCTTTTGCAGTTAGATCTTCTGCAACCGCTGAAGATATGCCTGATGCGTCTTTTGCTGGTCAGCAAGAAACCTTTTTAAATGTTCGTGGTTTAGACGCCGTAATGATCGCGATAAAACACGTATTTGCCTCTTTATTTAATGACCGCGCTATTTCTTATCGCGTTCACCAAGGCTACGATCATCGTGGCGTCGCACTTTCAGCGGGTATTCAACGCATGGTGCGCAGTGATATTTCATCGTCAGGTGTAATGTTCTCTATCGATACTGAATCAGGCTTTGAAGACGTAGTCTTTATCACTTCAAGTTATGGCTTGGGAGAAATGGTGGTGCAAGGTGCGGTGAATCCTGATGAGTTTTATGTACACAAACAAACCTTAGCAAAGAATAAACCTGCAGTCGTTCGTCGAAATATTGGCTCTAAAGCCATAAAAATGGTTTACACAGACACGCAAGAGCATGGCAAACAAGTAGAAGTGATTGATGTTGAAGAAAGTTTATCAAATCAATTTTCTTTAACAGATAACGAAGTACAAGAATTGGCTAAACAAGCCGTTATCATCGAAAAACATTATCAACGTCCAATGGACATTGAATGGGCGAAAGATGGCTTAGATGGCAAGCTTTATATTGTACAAGCACGACCAGAAACAGTAAGAAGCCGTGAAAGTGGCAATGTAATGGAACAATTTCAATTACAAACAACCGCTAACATTATCTGTGAAGGTCGCTCTATTGGACAAAAAATTGGTAGTGGTAAAGCTAAGGTTTTAGCATCGTTAGATGAAATGGATAAAATTCAGCCAGGTGATGTTTTAGTAACCGACATGACCGATCCTGACTGGGAACCTATCATGAAAAAAGCGTCAGCTATTGTTACTAATCGTGGTGGTAGAACATGTCATGCGGCGATTATTGCGCGAGAAATGGGCATTCCTGCGGTTGTTGGTTGTGGTAATGCCACCAGTAAAATCGCAACTGGCGATGCCGTAACGGTTTCTTGTGCGGAAGGCGATACCGGCTTTATTTATGAAGGTCAGCTTGAGTTTACCGTAACAACTTCTGAAGTTGATGATATGCCAGAGTTACCACTTAAAATAATGATGAATGTCGGTAACCCAGATAGAGCTTTTGCATTTGCGCGCTTACCCCATGCAGGAATAGGATTAGCTCGTTTAGAATTTATTATTAATAAAATGATCGGTGTGCATCCTAAAGCGTTAATTAACTTTGATGAGCAATCGGCTGATTTACAAGATGAAATTAGTGACATTATTGCGGGGTATGCCAGTCCTGTAGAATTTTATATCGCTAAGTTAACCGAAGGTATTTCAACTTTGGCGGCAGCGTATTCACCTGAAAAAGTGATTGTGCGTATGTCAGATTTTAAATCTAATGAGTATGCAAACCTTGTTGGTGGTGAAAACTACGAGCCAGACGAAGAAAATCCGATGATTGGTTATCGCGGTGCATCGCGCTATATATCTAAAGATTTCAGAGAATGTTTTGCCCTTGAATGTGAAGCGATAAAACGAGTTAGAAATGACATGGGCCTGACGAATGTTGAGGTGATGATACCGTTTGTTCGAACACTTGAAGAAGCTGAACAAGTGATCGAAATATTAGCAGAGCATGGCTTAAAACGTGGTGAAAATGGTTTACGTATCATTATGATGTGCGAGCTTCCTTCTAACTGCTTATTGGCGGATCAATTTTTAGATCATTTTGATGGCTTCTCTATTGGCTCAAATGACTTAACTCAGTTAACGTTAGGTTTGGACCGAGACTCAGGATTAATTGCTCATTTATTCGATGAACGAAATCCTGCTATTAAAGCATTATTGTCTATGGCAATTAAAGCCTGTAAAGCGAGAGGGAAGTATGTGGGAATATGTGGTCAAGGACCTTCTGACCATGCTGACTTTGCTGCGTGGTTAGTCGCAGAAGGGATTGATAGCGTCTCGTTAAACCCTGATACTGTATTACCAACTTGGCTTTATTTGGCAGAGCAGCACGCAAAATAAATAAAACGAGGTATCATTTCAAAACAAATAAAAACGCACTATTTAAATGATTAAATAGTGCGTTTTAGTATTTATCAAAATAAAACCTAATGAGTTTAAAGCAAACCCAACTGATAAAAATAAGTTAAGCACATCTATGCAAGCTGTGAAAAGGTTTGTATCGAGTTAGTCTTTTATACTTTTGCCATAATAGCTCAATTTTTGTTTCTCCCTCGGCTTCCGATTTACACAGAAAAGTAAATTTCTCTTCTACTTGGTTTTCCGGAATTACCAAACCTTGTTCCAACATAAACAATCGTTTTCCTACACAACTTAATAGTTCAGCATCAGCGATGGTGAAATCGCCTGATTTACTAAAGCCACGAGGGAAATGTACATCATCATAAAATCTTTCTGCTTGAATAAAACCATGTATTAACGTCATATTTACCTCTGTTGACAGGGGGGATGTTTTCGCAGATTATGCGGCTAAGTGTTTAGTGTGTAAAACAAATAATAATTATCGTTTCGATAAGAGATAGTGTAATGGATGTTGAGTTAATAAAAACTTTTTTAGAAGTTAAAGATTGTCGTCATTTTGGTAAAGCAGCAGAAAACTTATATCTTACACAAGCAGCTGTTAGCACGAGAGTTCGTCAATTAGAAAGGTATTTTGGCGTGTCCTTATTTCATCGAGCGAGAAATAATATTCAACTGACTCCAGCAGGTGAAAGGTTGGTGCCACACGCTGAAAACATGTTAAATACTTTGAGAATGGCTAAACAAGATGTTGCATTAGCGTCAGATCAAGTCGCACAAATTTCCATTGCAGGAACCCCCAATACTTGGGATGTTTATATTCATGATGCCATTTCAAAAATATACAGCAATCAACCACAGATAAGTTTAGTTGCTGAAATATTGTCACGAGAACAATTAACCAGACAATTACTTGAACGATCATTAGACGTTGCTATTTTATTTGATCCACCAAAAGTAGAAGAGCTTAAAATTGAATCTTTGCATATGTTCAAACTTATCCCGGTAACGACCTTTGATAACGAAATTAATGACTCATCAGAGGTAGAACGCTACATCATGATTGATTGGGGCACCAGTTTCATTAATTGGCATGCAAAAGAAGTTGAGGGAATTTCTATACCGGCAATTAGAACTAGCACGGCACGTATTGCACTCGATTTAATGCTGCAATGTGGTGGCAGTGCTTATTTGCCAGATATGTTAGCAAGGCCTTTTATAGAACAGGGAAGTTTATTTGAAATTACAAAACTGCCGGTTTTTGAAAGAGAGTTGTTTAGCGCGTTTCATAAAGAAAATGAAAATGAGCAACGTATTATTGAAATTAAAAATTTATTGAGAAAAGACGAGCCAGAAGCTCCTGCTATAATGACACCATAAAAATTAGTCTAATGCTTTCAATAAACAAACAACAATTTCAAAGCAATACTTATGCCTGCTTAAAGTAAAATATTTTTAAGTTAACGATAAAAATATTTTACTTTTCTTACCGCACAAAAAGATAGATTATCCGGTTTTAACAAGATTAACTTTTTTGGTGAATAACATGGCTATTGCGGCTAATTATGAAATGGATTCCTCAGACGATTTAAACTTTAACAGTGATGATGATTTTAGTGACGACGAAAATAATATTGCTGACTTTGAATTGAGCACTAACCCAAATGAAGTGAAAAGCTCTAGACAAAATCATAAGCGTAATTTCTTTGCTAAGAAAAAAATTGAACAGTTACAAGAAGCTCGTCGAATGAGAAAGTTTGATGAAGACTATTATGATGATTGGGATTAAAACTATCATTATATAAATCAGCTATTTCTAGCAATATAATCGAGCAAAACTATCGCGCAAAGCACTCGTCTTT
>JAQWHO010000195.1 GCA_029249355.1 Thalassotalea sp. | reverse complement strand
TTACTTTTAAAAATACATCATTAAAGCACAACAATGTAATAAAACCACGATGAGTGTAAGTCGAAACCGCATCTTGATGTATTCCTTGGTTTTTGGAATGTAGATTCTTACGCTTTTTTCGTAAAAAAAGATAAATAGATAGCCAAAAGTTAATATTACCAATGCGATGGAGTGGGCTAACATGAGTGATGAAAAGGCCAGTAAACAAAAAACATTACTGACAATTTGTTGTTTTTGCCTATTTAAGCCTTCTGGAGCCTGCCAAAGCGTACCTGAGATGAAACTTAATATGATTGCACTATAAAAGATAAATGCCTGTTGAGCATTGTATTGCCAGTCTTCTATAAATAAGCCTAATACCAAGCTGATAAAAAATGGAAATAATCCTAAATAACCAAGTGATTGCCATGTTTTCATTAGTTCCACCTCTTGGAATAAATTACCTTTTTATCTTCGATATGTTAATTAAACGGACGAAGAAAAATGATTAAATATTCTTACTTAAAGCTAGGAAACATTTGCGATTCTGCTCGCACACATTAAATCATTCATTAATACTTAAATGCATGACTATACCTAACTCCTGAGATAAATATTGTTAACTATTATCAAATACGCATGAAGGTTCTTTATAGATCAGAGCTATATTTGATCATGCTTTTAGTTAATTGTTTGTCATAAAGTCTTTTATAGAAAATAATTTTACGTTATGTGCACTTAGTTTATAAAAGATAATTGATCTTTTTGGTTTATAAGAACGTAATATGTATTACTTTTTTTCTGGCGTTTATCTTTTTAGTCATTTAAAAAATGATGAAAATTAGATTTTATCTTTTTAAAATATAGAGAAATATAGACATGAATGCTCGGATACTTTCTTTAGTTATTGGTGCGGTTATTTTTAAAATAACTCTTTTTAGCCATACCGTTATGGCTACTAATCAGAAGTTAATACCTGCAATATATGAGCATAATTATATGATTGATTTTACACACAATGAAGTTAAATTTTGGCGTTCTAACAATGATGTAGTAATGGGAGGGCTGTCTCAAGGGGGACTAAATTACATTAATGATTTATGTGTGTTTTCTGGCAATATATCATTAGACAATAATGGCGGTTTTAGTGCCATTTTTAGATCAATTGAACCACTACCAAGTGGACTTGACGTGGTTGAAATTGACGTCGCTGGCGATGGTTCGACCTATCAAATAAGAATGATAGTTTTTATAGATGGCTATAGGCTTGCCTACAAGCATGACTTTAATACAACACTTGGAAAACGTGAGCGAATTAAATTTCTGTTAAGCGACTTTAAAGCGTCTTTTCGTGGCAGAGTTATAGAAGGTGCACCTTTACTAACATCTGAAGCCATTCGTGAAACTGGCTTCTTATTGGCTAAAAAAACTCCAGGGCCTTTCTCGTTATCACTTTTTACACTCGAAATTTATCGGAATAACTACGCCTAATGACAAAAAAGTTAAATAAAATCAGCCCTAAAGCATTACTTAATAGCAAGTGGACGAAAGTTAATATCGTTAATAAAGAAAAGCACTTTGTTATCACTGAGGTAAAGTTTAATGAAGAGCAGGAGGTTGTTGCTTGTGTTATTGAGGCGGTTATGACTAAAAATATCTATTCTATTAATTGGCGAGATTTAAAAATAAAAGAAGAGTGGCTAATCGGCTGGAAATAAGAATGCTATGACTCATGACGCCTTACTATATGACCTACCACTCAATCTCTTTCCCTTGCCAATCAACATAGCTAAGTGTGTTATCTATAGGCATATTGTCAACAATTGATATTAATTGTTTTGCTACAAACTCACAGTTAAAAAGCTTGCCATCAGGGACATTTTTTTGAAAGGGTTTTGATAACTCAGTATCAGTAGTGCCGGGATGAAACGAAATGAGTTTAATATTTTTAGCTCTTCGCTTAAGCTCTATTGCTGCCGTTTTCAACAACATATTTAATGCGGCTTTTGAAGCTCGATAACTATACCAGCCACCTAATTTATTATCGGTAATACTGCCAACACGTGCACTGAATACGGTGATCTTGCATTCGTGTTTACTACTTAGCATAGGTGTTAATGATTTTATCCACAGTATGGGAGCTAATGCATTAGCCATCATTACCTCAACAAAGCTACTAGCGTCAAAGTCTTCTAGCCGTTTTTCAGGTTGAATATTGTTCGTGTGTAATACGCCATGACAAATGAAAATACGATTAATTGATTGGATCTCTAAGTCTTTTATTTTTTCCACTGCTTGTGTAATTGAAATGGCTGAATAGTCGTTTACTTCAATTTGATGGGTTGGTGGCACCCCTTTATTTTTATAAAAGCTCAAGTCTCTACTGATAACAATTAGATTGTCTGTAGCGTTCTTTAGTATTTGATCTGCAATTGCCTTAGCAATACCACTATTTGCGCCTATGATGAGTGTTTGAGGTTTTATCAAAACAAACTCCTGCTTTACAAGTATTAGTGTTCAAGTTAAACAATTTTGAAATAACATTAGAAATAGGGTGCCTATATTTAGCTATACCTAAATATGCGTAATGACTTAACGTTTTTATAATTGGCCAGTTAAGCGGTGCAACCCAAAAGCCTTTTCCTACTAAAGTCCATGCTCTATGGGTAACTTCCAGCCCTAGTAATGTTTGGCCTTGATAAGTTCCGTGAAGTATTTTCATTGCTTTTGTTATATCAATATGAGGATACAGTTGTTGAAAATTTAATGTGTGTAAATCAACAAGTTTTATTCTTTTTTGAGCATCATGCTTGTGAAGACTTTTCATTTCTGCGCTGCATAACGGACAAGCACCATCAAAAAATATAGTTAAGATATTCATATTATCTACAGGTATTATTTTTGAATGACTCATGTAAACTTCCTTCAGGCAACACTTTGCTTATATAAATATTTATTTGATGGGCTTAGCATAGTTTAAGCGAGATAAGCGTTGCGTAGTGTGATAACTGTCTAACCCAGAAATAGCAATTGTGTTTAACGATTCAATATCAATATAGCCGTCTTCACCAATCGCGCTATCGTCACAAATAATGTTGGTTATTTCTCCAATAATTAACAGCGTGTTATTAGCTGAAATAGGGACTATTTCTTGCAGTTCTAATGAATACTTTAAGTGACTTTCAGCTACAAATGGAGCTTTATGATCAGTAATAAAACTCTTTGTTAGCCCTGTTTTTTCAAATTCACATTCATTTTTGTCATATTTTGCTGAGGTTTGATGAGCTGCTTGCCAAAAATCTTCATTGACCTGATTAATGGTATACTGTTTGGTTTGTTGAATATTTTCAAGGGTATGTCTTTCAACGGTAGTTGGGCGCATAATAAATCCAACTAAGGCTGGCGAGGCCCCAAGGTGCACTACTGAACTTACTATGGCGACATTAGTTTGCCCTGTTTTATCAATAGTGCCAACAAGATTAGCACTCTTAAAACCAGACAAACTATTTATCAAATGCGCTCGGTAGCGAGAGGGCATTAAAAGAAGATTTTTTTTATTAAGGTGCATGTAATAAATATTCTATAAGTATTATCAACTTACCTTAATACGTAATAACAGGTATTAAAGATCAGTGCAGTTCATCTCAACATTAATATATTGAGATGAACTGCACTAATGTTTTAGGAATCAATTTTTAGCATATTAAATAGGATTTTAAGATACCTTTCTCGTTGGTGGTTAGGTCTTACTTACCTAAAGAGTTTAGTGCTGCTTGTAGTGCATCGTAACGTTGTGAAAATGAATTCTGTTCTGGTACTAAATCTAATACTTTAAACTTTTCGAGTTGTTGATGAGTTTGTTCGTTTGGACACAATAGAAAAACTTCACATTTAGCGTCTAAGGCATCTTTTATTGCGTTTTCAAGCGCTAAACCTACAGTAACATCAATCAGTGGTACATCGGTTAAATCTAATATCATGGCTGAATAATCTGAAGCTTTAGAATGTTGACGTGCAATTGCTTTTGAGACACTAAATATCATTGGCCCAGATAGATATAAATAGAGCACTTCTCCATTCGCTTTATCTAATAGCGCTCTTTCAGAATTTGATAGAGGGATATTGTCGCCATCTGTATCACTTATCGCTCTCACTTGACGAGCCTGTTCTCTGCTTAGCCTTTCAATAATCATAATATTTGAAATAAAGACACCAAGGCCTACAGCTATTATTAAGTCGACAAAGACCGTTAGTAGCATTACGCCATACATTACTATCATCCCTTGAAGACTTACTTTATGTGCTCTTTGGATAAAACTCCAATCGAGAATATTGAAACCAACATAGACTGCTATACCCGCCAATACTGCCATTGGAATTGGTTCTGTTAGCCCTCCTGCGACCAACACAACCAAGGCGAGTATTAAGGCTCGAATGATCCCTGATAATGGAGAACGAGCACCCACTTGTATGTTTGTAACCGTTCCCATTGTTGCGCCTGCGCCAGGTAATGCGCCAAAAAAACCAGCAATGATATTGGCAAAACCTTGTCCTCGAAGCTCTTTGTCTGAGTCATGTTCTTTTCGCGTTAATGAGTCTCCAATGACAGCCGTAAGTAAAGTGTCGATACAGCCTAAAGTCCCGAGAACAAGAGCATCAATGATCATAGTGGTAAACATTTCAGCATTAAACTGTGGAAAAACAAAATCGGGTAAGCCTACCGGTATTTCTCCAATTCTTCGGACACTATCTTGGCTAAATAACATCATCGATACGAGTGTGACGACTACTAAAGCGATTAGTTGTGCAGGGACATACTTTTTGTATTTACTTGGGTAAAAAAATAAAATTGCTAAGGTCATTATGCCTAAGAATAATTCGCTGAACTTTAAATTTACAATTGTATTAGGTAGCTCGGCTAAAGTGCCTGACACGCCGCCCGAAGGGGCTGGGTGACCTAGAAGAGGGGATAATTGTAAAATGATTAAAATAACGCCAATACCTGACATAAAGCCAGAAATAACGCTGTAGGGCATTAATGTTACATACTTACCAAGCTTTAATGTGCCGAGAAGTACTTGAAAAGCGCCTGCCATCATTACAACTGTAAACGACATGGCTAGTCCTGATTCAGGATATTTTGCCATCATGCTCGTTAAAACTGCAGTCATTATTACAGTCATTGGTCCTGTTGGCTCAGAAATTAAACTCGTTGACCCGCCAAACATTGCTGCAAAAAAACCAACTAAAATAGCGCCCCAAAGTCCAGCTTCTGCACCTGCTCCAGACGCAACACCAAACGCTAGAGCTAAAGGTAAAGAAATTACTGCAGTGGTAACACCACCAAATATATCACCCTTAAAGTTAATATCGTTAAAACGCTTATCTAACACCTATAAAACCTCAATAAAAATTAAGTTAACACCAAAGGGACAAAGGCGGCTCTGTAATGACAGCCTTAATAATGTCTGTTCTCGTTACAATACCGATTATAGCGCCATTATTTTCTAGAATAGGTATCGCGTGCAAGTTTTCTTCCACTAATAGTGCAGATATTCTTCTTATATCTGTTACTGGCTCGGCAGTATATATTTTGGAGTCATTATTAAGAAATACTTCTTTTATTTTAGTCTCTCCTTTTTGTAAAAGATCATGCTGAATAATGTGTTCATAAATATTTTCTCGAGAAAGTGAACCAACCAACCTACGTTTTCCATCAATTAATGGAAATTCTGTAAAAGGGTATTGTTTAAATGTTTTTATTGCTACGTTAATTCTATCTTCGCTGTTGATTGCATGAACAGGTGAGCTCATAATTTGAAAAGCATGGCGAATAATTTCTCTATCATTTGTTTGGTTAATTGCTTTCTTATAAGCATCAATATCTTTAGGAGCTACGGCATAATCTTTATTGTTGAAGCTAAATGGATCATCGGTAACATGCTGCCCTCTTATATTTTTAGTAAGCGTTGACTTGGTGATACCTCTTAGTGATTCTAAAGTGCCTGTAAATGTTCTCCCGTTAGGGGTATATATCGCAAACATATATTCGATCCTGTTAATAGAGTTCCCCCTTACCTTATCAATCTCATAGGATAATCGAGTTTGGCTCGGGCGAACATTTATTAAGATTGATTCATGCTAAATAATTGCACGATCTCAAATATCTATTAATAAAATGATCTTCTATTATTTAAAAGATCAATGTGTGGGTTCATCTATTACCACTTCAAGCGTTTGTTTCTTAGGTGAAGTCAGTATTTTTTGTCTACGTTTTACTTTACGCAATAAAGTCAGCCTAGCTCTAGATAAAGCAATATTGACCGCAGTCATTACTGATGTTTGATTATCAGTAACTACAATTTCTGGCATCCCCTTTGTCAAAATCACTATGCGACAATGCTTATCCTTCCCAGCTTTAGGTCCATTAATATCATCAAGAATGACTTTAATCTTCTGTATTCGATCATCAATTTTATTAAACATTCGATAAGTTTTCTGCCGAATGCGCTCAATACCTTCATATGATAAATTCACATTTAAATTAGTAATTGTTAATTGCATAAATTACCTCTTTTTTATAAATAAAATTTTAACTGGTTTTGTTACAAGGAAAATCAATTATTAATGTATCAAATAAAACCTCTTTTAAACTTTTACTATTGAGCTGATTTATATCCATCGACTTTGCAAGAGAGGAGGCTATATTCTTTCTTTCATATTCTCTAGGGATACAAAATTCATGTGAATTTTCATTCTTCAAGGTTGATGAAGTAGTGAGTAGTCGTGTTTGATAAGCCCTTTGTAAGAAAGGACTTGTAACTCTTTGTTGTTTTTCAATCATAGCTTTAGGCTTAACTATCCCTGCTTCTGATAGCAGTGATGCATCAATAAAGCCATCAATATACAATTTACAGGCATTGACTTCACTTAGATCTTTACCTGTTTGATAGGCAGAGCATGAATCAATAATATCTGACTTATAATCTGCTAGAACGATACTTGGGCTTAAACATGCACTGATTGCTACAACGTTAAGCATTAGTTTTTTGAGTGTTTTCATAATTTTCTCCTGGCACATTGGCCAATTTATTTGACGAATAACGAATTAACCAACCACCTGCAATGGCTGAGATTATAGAGCCTACTAAGACACCAACTTTTACCTGTGTTTGATAAGCTAAACCTTGCTCTTCAAACGCTAATGACCCGATAAATAAACTCATGGTAAAACCAACACCACATAACAGGCATACACCATATAACTGACTCCAAGTGGCATCTTTGGGTAATTGACATAATTTTAATTTCACAGCTAAATAACAAGCGGTGAAAATTCCTAGTTGTTTTCCGATAAACAAACCACCAATAATACCAATTGATATTGGAGTGAATAATTCATCTACGGATGCACCAGTTAGTGCTACACCAGCATTGGCATAAGCGAATAAAGGTAATACAAAGAATGCAATCCAAGGGTGTAGCCCATGCTCAATTTGATATGACATAGACAGTGACTTTTCTTTTGCAATAGGAATGAACCATGCCACCGCAAAACCGGCTAAGGTTGCATGTACACCTGATTTTAATACGGCTGCCCAAACAACAATCGATACTAAGATAAAAGGTGTTCTATTTTCCAATTCAAGTCGATTGAAAATAAATAAAATGACTAAGCCAATACTCGCAACAATAAGCGATGTAGCCCCAATTTCTTGCGAATAAAAAATCGCAATAATGATAACAGCGCCAATATCATCGATAATCGCAACCGATAATAAAAACAGTTTTAAGCTTGGCGGTAAATGCTTACCAAATAGAATAAATATACCTAGGGCAAATGCGATATCAGTCGCAGAAGGTATAGCCCAGCCATTCATGGCTACAGCATCCTGGTAATTGAATGCAACGTAAATTAAAGCCGGAAAAATAATGCCGGCTATTGCTGCAATGAGTGGGAGTACTACTTGGTCAGGGCGGGAAAGCTCACCATAAAATAGTTCGCGTTTGATTTCGAGACCTACAACGAAGAAAAATAATGCCATCAATCCATCATTTAGCCATAAAACTAATGGCTTGCTGATAGCGAATGTACCTAGAGTAACACTCACGGGGAACTCTAAAAAAGCATTATAGTCAGTACTCATAAAACTGTTAGCCATAACTAATGCTATGAATGCAGCTAGAACAAGAATAATGCCTGAGCTTGCATCAGTTTTTATAAAATCTTTCCATTGTTGAATAATTATGTTTTCTGACATAGAGCCTCCTTTTGTTTATTAGATGTAATTTATAAACAATAACAAAAAACAATAAAAGTCGAATGTAATTGATTTGTTATCAATTTTAAGTTGATAACGAGGGTACTGTCTCGATAAAACTTTAATAGCGTATATATATGATAAAATTTAATGCCATATATGATGAGTTATTGTGAATTAGATGAAGTTGCTATCTGATCGTAACTGGGCTGACAAACCCATCGGGTTTAACAACTAAAACAGAGCAAGTTACTTGGCCTAAAATTGATTCAGCGGTATTACCAATAATAAATCCTGGGATCCCTGTACGTGCAACGGATCCCATTACGATTAAGTCTATATTTAAGGATCCTGCTGTTGAACAGATTGTTTTAGAGGGAGTGCCTTTTATTAAATGAGTTTTGGCTTGTAAGTAGTCAGCCACATCAGTGCCTATTAACTTGTTCGACTCATTGATTAATTGGGTTAATCTATTCAAACATTTAAGTTTGGTCTCTTCTACATAGCTATCTACTTCTTTGGTTGATGTCTGTGAAAATACACTATGTCTTAAATGGCTTTCGCCGAAAGCTTCCCATACACTACAAATATGTAATTCCGTTAAATCGGAAAGTGAAAAAATAGCGCCGAAATTTAATACGGATTTATTGAGTGTTTCTTGCACGCGTTTTTCATCAGGTTCATTACTTTCTTCTGATTGACTTTCAATACTGCCATCATTTACATCAACCGTTGCCATAACCTTTTTGAAAGGTTTTTTTTGAGCAGGATTGAGCATTAGAATTGGGCAGGGACACTTCCTTAATAAATGCATATCATCACTGCCAAATAACTGGCTTAACCAGTCAATATTCTCAGCGGACTTTACGATCAAATCATAGTCGTTTTTTATTACATCTTTTATTGTTTCAATGAACCCTATACCCTCATATAGCTTTATATTAGCTTCAGGCGAAATATCGTATTTTTCGAGCCAATTTTTTAGTAAAACTAATTTTTCTTTAGGGTAACTTTTAAATTTATTATAATTTGCATCCTCTTTCTTAAATATTTTCTTCCATTTTTCTGTTTTATTCAGAACGGAAACAAATGTAATATCAGCTTGATGGTCATTTGCGATTTTTAGTGCATGAATTAAAGCAGCTTCTGAATTGTCATTTGGTTCAACTACACACAGGATATTATTAATTTTTTTCATAAGAAGTCCCCAATAGATTTTATCTATTAAAATTGACTGAATATTGCATATTACTCATGTTTTTTATCAAAGTTTTTCTCTGAAAATATAGTTATATCTCTACAGGAGAAATGAAGCCTTCAGGTTTTAATGTTAATACTGAACAGGATACTTCGCTTAAAATAGACTCAGCAGTATTTCCTATAAAGTATCCAGGAATTCCAGTACGGCATACGGTTCCCATAACGATTAAGTCAATATCATTGTCTTTAACATATTCAGGAATTTTTTCTTGTGCCTCGCCTTCCATAAGTGCTGTTATTGGCTTGCAGTGCGAGGTTACAACTTGTTCTATAATGCTATTTATATGTTTGTTTCTATTTTGTTTTTCTTTCATAATGATTTCTAGGCGATCTATTTCAGAAGGATTTCCCCAAGCTGCTAAATAATCAGCGCTTGGTAATTTCCATGCATGTATCACATGTAATTCTGCATTTTCTTGGGTAGCTAAATTAGCTGCGTTTATGACTATTTTTTCATTAAGTTTTCTCCCTTCAGTTGTTGGAGCATAAACATCTATAGCGGCAGCTATTTTCTTTATCGGCTTATCAATGTTGTTACCAATAGTGAGTACCGGACATGGGCATTTCCTCATTAAGTGTACTGTTGTGCTACCAAAAAAACTTTTGCGAGGCTTTCGTTCAGATTTAGCCGCCAACAGAACAAGATCATACTTATCTTGTTGAACTTTTTTGGTTGTTTCAATGAAAGGTAAACCGATCTTGATAGATGTGTCGACAGAAGGGTACTGACCTTGAACTTTGTTAACAGAGTCGCTGAGTGACATTTGTTTTTCCGCTACAACATTTGCCATTAGTTCTTGTGGTGGTAAGGCCGTGATCCACTTTAACTGTTCTTGAGGTAGATCTTCGATAACATTAAAAAACGTTACATGAGATTGATGTCTTTGGGCAATTTTAGCTGATTGTGAAATAACAGATGGTTGAATTAAATCTGTAGATGTAACGACTAATATTTTTTTAAAAGTTATCATTATATATTCCTTATTATTACTAATATTCAATTACGTTAGAGTAAAGAAGGCACTCAATGGTATTAGCATTTAAATTCCCTGTTATTTATAGCGAAACAACCTAAACAATAAAAGTCGTATAAAGCTTAGTTTTAAACAATTAAAAATTGTTTTTATGATAGAAGGGGGGGGAATTGATTGCCTGATAAGGAAATAGATTAAGAGGTTATATGTAGAGAAAAAGGAAAACACCGATAACGACCAATTTATAGATCGTTAAAGGTGTAAAAAACACTATATTTTGTTGCTGGTGGTGCAGCGTATTGATCGTTAAATTAGATTAAATCGCGTTTTTTACCGAGTAAGTAATAAGTAATACCTAGTGATAAAACAACAAAGCCTACGGCAAATATATGCATTGGTATGACTTCATTGAAATCGATAATGATTATTTTTCTCGCCATGGCCATTAAGGCTGTGGCTACTACTAGTTGTAGAGGAATTACATCAGTTCTTAAATATAGAACGATATTTTGAAAAATTTCTATAGCAATTAAAACGGCTAAAAATGCGGCAAAAGTTTTAAATATGTCTGACAGCATAAGTAGCATAAATGGGGGTTGAATTAGTTGCATGTAGAAAACATACACAACATCTGCAACGCCCCAAAAAATTACCGCCACCATTAATACAGCCAAAATTCTGATCGCAATTTTAATCATCTTATGTAAAAAAGAGATTAAAGCATCATGGTGTTCTATTGGGAGCTC
>JAQWHO010000194.1 GCA_029249355.1 Thalassotalea sp. | reverse complement strand
TAGATTCAATGAGCGTTTACGTATAAATAAACAAGATATTGACGATAGTTCACTATTCATGCTTTTGAAATAATAGAGCAATCACGTGGCGAAACGTCATTAACCTATTACGAATATACAACGTTAGCGGCATTGCTTATTGTGATGAATAAACAACCTGAATATGTCATTCTAGAAGTAGGTTTAGGCGGAAGGTTAGATGCAACTAATATTATTGATGCCGATATCGCTGTGATCACTACCGTCGATTTAGATCATCAAGCCTTTCTTGGTGACAATCGAGAAAGTATCGGCTTTGAAAAAGCGGGTATTATGCGAACACAGCAAAGCGTTGTAATTGGTGATAAACAGCCGCCATTATCAGTTTTAGCACATGCTGGACAACTCGAAACACAACTGTATTTACGCGATCGCGACTTTAATGTAAGTTTCGATAACAAAAATCAATGGTGTTGGCAGCATCAACACTTGAACTTTAACCAACTTCCTCAACCTAATATTCCACTGGACAATATTGCTACTGCGCTGATGGTACTAGCGTTATTAAAAATAAGTTTATTACCTCAGGAGTTGGCATCATTAATTTCATCAACAAAGGTTCCAGGTAGAACTGAGTTGGTAGATGCGCATTGCCAAGTTGTGTTAGATGTAGGACATAACCCTTTAGCTGCACGTTATTTAGCGGAGCAAATTAAGCGCTTCTCTGCAAAAAAAGTGCATGCAGTTGTTGGCATGTTGGCTGATAAAGATATTCTCAATACTTTAATGCCTTTACATCAATCTGTTGATTATTGGTATTTGGCAAGCCTTGATGTACCAAGGGGAGCTAAAGCCGAAGTGCTTAAAAGTCATCTAGCAACAGAGACTAAAAAATTATTAACTTTTGACAATGTCATTGATGCCTATAAAATGGCTATCTCACACGCTGATGAAAGTGATTTGATCATGGTATTTGGATCATTTTTTACCGTTGCTCAAGTCAAAGCCTTTATAAATTAGGAGTTATCTTGTCTACACCTTTTCAAAACAGATTAGTTGGAACACTGATTGTTGCAGCTGTTGCCATTATCTTTTTACCTGATGTGCTTGATGGCGATAAAAAAACCTATCAGGAAGAATTTGATAAAATTCCTAATGCACCTAAAGTTGACTTTACACCTCAAGATCAACAGTTCCCGCATGAAAAATTAGCGTCCTTGCCAAAAGAAGAGGTTGTTGATGAATTAGCGCTTGATGATAATTCAACCAATGAAGATAATGATAAAGTCGATAATGCAAATAATGCCAAGCAGTTAAATATTGAAATGCTTAAAAACGATAAAACGATTGCGAGTGTTAAAAGTGATGATAAAGAAGCCCTTAAAGAAATAAAAAAAGTTATGCCGGAAAAAGCTTCACATCAACAAGCTTGGGCAATTCAACTTGGCAGCTTTCGTCATAAAAAGAATGTTGATGAATTAGTGAGTAAATTAGAATCAGCAGGCTACACGGCTTTTACTAAGCCGATTAAAACTAAAAATGGTACGTTAACTAAAGTTTTTGTTGGTCCAGAATTAATTAAAAGCAGTCTTGAGAAAAAAATCTCTGCATTGAAGACCTTAACAAATGTGCAAGGAAAAGTTGCCCGTTTTACGCCAACTAGATAATAAAAATATTAGCTAAATTGGTGATGGTTCTGTTAGAATGCGCGCCTCTATTTATTAGTAATTTTAATTGAGAACTCTCGATTTATGGTTTGGATAGACTATGCCATTTTGGCTGTCATAGGTATTTCCACATTAATTAGTTTAGTTCGTGGCTTTGTCAAAGAAGCTGTGTCACTAGTTATCTGGATCAGTGCCTTTTTTATCGCTAGTACTTTCTATGCCAAACTTGCCACGTTACTCACCAATATTTCTGATCCTTTTCTGCGCAATGGCGCAGCAATCACTATTCTATTTATAACTACGCTAATATTAGGCGCTTTGGTTAATTATGTAATCGGCCAGCTTGTGAGTAAAACAGGGTTGTCAGGTACTGATAGAGTGTTAGGGATTGTATTTGGCGCGCTTCGTGGCGCATTAATAGTCAGTGCGGTGCTCTTTTTTATGGATGCATTCACGCCATCAGCTTCAAGCGATTGGTGGCAAAGTTCTCAATTGATTCCAGAATTTAAATTAATAATTGAATGGTTTTTTGAATACCTCAAACAATCATCCAGTTTTCTAAAACAAGCTTAGTTCGGCGGAGATAAACACCATGTGTGGTATAGTTGGCATTGTTGGTAATACACCAGTCAGTCAGTATTTATATGACGGTTTAACAGTTCTACAGCACCGAGGTCAGGATGCTGCAGGTATTGTTACAATTCAAAATAATACTTTTAGACTAAGAAAAGGCAATGGCTTAGTAAAAGACGTTTTTCATACCCGTCATATGCTAAGACTGCAGGGAAATATTGGTATTGGTCATATTCGTTATCCAACGGCTGGTACTTCGAGTTCATCTGAAGCTCAACCTTTTTATGCAAACTCTCCTTTTGGTATATCATTAGCGCATAACGGTAATTTAACCAACGCTGAAGAACTAAAAGAATGGCTTTATAAAGAAGCTTGTCGCCATGTTAATACAACATCTGATTCTGAGCTATTACTTAATATTTTAGGTCATGAATTACAAAGTATTGGTAATTTTGAGTTAACACCTGACGATATATTTACCGCGATAGCTAAAGTACATAAACGTATTCGTGGTGCCTATGCAACTGTTGCATTAGTCATCGGAAACGGTTTAGTCGCTTTTCGTGATCCGAATGGTATTCGTCCACTTGTTTTCGGTAAAAGAGAAGGCGAAAAAGGCACTGAATATATGGTTGCGTCAGAATCTGTAGCACTTGATGCGTGTGATTTTACATTTGTTCGTGACGTTGCACCCGGAGAAGCTATTTTTATTACTGAAGATGGTCAGTTTTTCAGTAAGCAATGTGCTGAAAATCCAACGTTCAGTCCATGTATCTTTGAATATGTATATTTTGCTCGTCCTGACTCAACGATGGATAAAATATCTGTCTATGGTTCACGTGTTGAAATGGGTAAAAAGCTTGGTGCAAAAATCAAGCAAGAGTGGGGTGATGAAGATATTGATGTAGTGATTCCTATTCCAGAAACATCATGTGATACCGCTTTACAAATTGCGCAAACGTTGGACTTACCTTATCGACAAGGTTTTGTTAAAAACCGTTATATCGGTAGAACCTTTATTATGCCGGGACAGGAACAACGTAAAAAATCTGTTCGTCAAAAGCTTAATGCCATTGGTGCCGAGTTCGCCGGAAAAAATGTTTTATTAGTGGATGACTCTATTGTCCGTGGTACAACGTCAGAGCAAATTATTGATATGGCAAGAGCTTCGGGTGCTAAGAAAGTTTATTTTGCTTCAGCAGCGCCTGAAATTCGCTTCCCGAACGTTTACGGTATCGATATGCCAAGTGCGACAGAATTAATCGCTCATGGCCGTGAATTAGAGGATATTTGCGACTTAATTGGTGCGGATAAACTTATATTCCAAACGATTGAAGATCTAGTGAGTGCTGTTTCAGTAGCTAATCCAGATATTAAAGCTTTTGAAACTTCGGTATTTAATGGTGAATATGTCACGAAGGATATTGATCAAGACTATCTAGAAAAATTAGATGCTCTGCGTAATAACGAGACGAAAGAAACATCTGATAAAAATGCTGACTCTATTATTGATATGCATAATGAAGGTGCTGAGTAAGTTCAGTATTAATTAACCATTTAAATCAAAAAAGGCACCTAAGGTGCCTTTTTTATTGTCAATAAATTAATGCTATTTTAGCTTGAATACTTACGAGATGTACTCGGCACCAAAGCCCATACCAAACATAATTGCGCTAACCGCCATAAGTGACACTAATAATACTAATCCACACGTTACCACTGAGCTAGCATAAATAAAGCCTTTTTCTTCTGGAATATTCATCATGATAGGGATCCCAGAGTAAAGTAGGTAAACTGAATAAGTAAGTGCCGCTAATCCTGCTAATGTTACAAACCATAAAACCGGATAAAGCGCTGTTAAGCCAACCATTAATAATGGTGTTGCAGTATAAGCCGCTAATTCTAGTGCTTGAGTAAAGTCAGGCTTAGCATCGAATGTTTTTGCCATCCACTGAATTAGGTAAGCAAGTGCAAATACACCAGCGATTAATCCTGAATACATTGCGACAGACATTGCAAGCGCACTTGATTCCGATATTTTTATTGCATCACCCGCACCAATGGTCCAACCGATATGAGCGGTAGCATAATAGCTACAAATTGCAGGAATAAGTGCAATGGTGAGTATATGGACGAAACTATACATTAAGCTTTCGTGACGTTTCTCAATAGTTTGCCACTCTTCTTTTGGATGAGCATAAAGCCCCCAGATATGATTTAAGATCATAATATTACCTCTTGCTGTCCCCAAAATATGTTAATCGTGATAAGTATTTTTATCCGCTAACATTACTTTCAACTTTTTTATAGTTTTATAGTTGATACCTTATTTATGAAATAACTCGAAGCGTTCGTCAAGAAGAGATTGAAAATTAGTCAAAATTGTTGGCAAATAGTTTATTTTTATAATCAAAATAACGAATATTTATTTTTTATATATTCAAATTAACTATTAACTGATTTTGATCCTCACTACACTCATGATTTCAATATCAAAGCCGGCTACAGTTTCTTTACTAGGATAATAGGTAACATTAACACGTTGGCCTTTTAGCGAGCGGTACAGTTTTTTTCGTTTATATTTAAACGGAACTGAAACATTTTCAAGCATTATGGTGTTTAACACCCAGTCATCTTCTTCTCGTTGCACATGCGAACTTACTTTTAAACTTTCGCTATGAACCAAATCATGGTGTTTATCTACAAGTTTTTTTATCGTCTTTTTTGTCATAATTTTGTGAGATATTTTACTGTAATTATATATATAAAATAAGTTTAAATAGATTTTACGTGTTTCGAAGTTAATAGTTAAGTAAAGCAACTAAATTCGCTGAACTTCAAATTAATGAGCTTTAACATATCGCTAAACACACCTAAAAATATAAATGACGTGAAATAAAAAAGTTGGTGTACATTATTTTGAAAAGTTGGCTGTTTTAATTCATTTGCACTTTCATTTTGGTGCATAATCATTTTCACATAAAAGAGTTTTTATTTAAGTTATTGATAAATAAAGGGTAGGCATGATGGTGTGAATTTTGTATAGCAATGGTGAATCTGTATTTTTTACGAATATGGCGAATTAATTCAGGTAACCAAATTGAATAACATTATGAAACAATCATTAAAAGCAAAAATTTTGCCGAACGAGCAGGCGAATAAAACCGTGACAGTAATGCTCATCGAAAAACAGCCGAGTTCTCATTCTCTTTTGAAAGAGTCTTTAATCGACTTTGGCTACCATGTCACAAAACATATTTCATTTAATGAAAACATGCTGGAACAACTTGATGCTTGCACGCCTGAAGTATTAATTTTAGTAACAGACTCACCCAGTGAACAGGTATTAAAAGATCTGGCTGAAGTTAACCAGCTTTTACCACTACCTATTATTATCTTTTCTGAAAATGATTCCCCTAACGTTATACAGCAAGCCATTAAGTCAGGCGTTAGTGCTTACGTTGTTAACGAAATATTTCCTCAACGATTACAGAGCATTATTTCAGTTGCTAATGAGCGCTTTAAAGCTGTTCAATTATTGCGTAATGAACTGCAGCAAGCAAAAACACAGCTTGAAAGTAGAAAATATATTGATCGAGCTAAGGGCTTAATCATGGAGCAAAAGAGTATTAGTGAAAATGAAGCGTATTCTACATTAAGAAAAATGGCGATGGATCAAGGGTGTTCATTAGCAACCGTTGCTAAGAATATTATTGATGTTTGTCAGTTATTGTCACCTGCAAGGGCATAAATATAACAATGAACAAGTCTGGTGCACTTTCGTCATATTTCATTATTGTAGTGCAATGTAAATATTACATTGACATTCAAACTCACTGGTAAGCCAGTAAAAACGATAACTTTATTGTTGGCACACTACCTGCTTTATAGTTAATAACTAATTAATGTTTTTATCAACGGCGATAAAAATAAAATTCTTAAAGCCTGACAGCAAAGGCGCTGCAGGGTAGTAGTAAGAGTAAACTTACACTATAAGAGCAATGGCGCTCATCAAAATCCCACCTGAAAAGGCGGGATATTGATGAGCGTTTTTTTTGAAAAAAATTTAATAATTAACATTTATTTAATCATGTTTTAACCCCGTTTTAACCCTAAAAAGGAACTCAAGATGAATTGGAAAAAACCGATAACCTCTACCTTAAAAAGCGTATCACTGACACTTGCATTAGCGCTCTCAGTTAATCAGGCAGCATATAGTGAAACACTCGGCGAGCCTGAAAAAGAAGAGTTGAAGTTTGGTTTTATTAAGTTAACTGATATGGCGCCTATCGCTATCGCTTATGAAAATGGTTATTTTGAAGATGAAGGTTTATACGTCACGATTGAAGCGCAAGCTAATTGGAAAGTATTACTTAATGGTGTTATTGACGGTACTTTAGACGGCGCTCACATGCTTGCTGGTCAGCCAATTGCAGCCACAATGGGCTATGGCACCAAAGCGCATATAATTACACCATTTTCAATGGACTTGAACGGTAACGGCATTACAGTTTCCAATGCTATTTGGAAAAAAATGAAGCCAAATATTCCTAAAATGGCAGATGGACGTCCAGTTCACCCAATTAAAGCCGACTCATTAAAGCCTGTTATTGA
>JAQWHO010000193.1 GCA_029249355.1 Thalassotalea sp. | reverse complement strand
GCATCACTAGCACCTAAGCCAGTATCGCGCCATTCAAGCCATTCTTTTGAGTCTTGGGCAAGGTTATTCACTATCATTTTTGCCTCCTAAGATATTTTCAGGAAACAACAACCCATAACGGGAAGAAGTTACCCAATAGGTGTGAATAATTTGATGTGATTTCACGGTGAAATCCGTGAGTGTTTGAAGTGTGTTCTAATTGCTAAAGCAACATCACCTTTTATAGAACTAGTGATTTATATTGCGCAAAGCGCAAATATGAATTGAATATTACCTTTAATTTTTATTTTGTGCAAATAGGTCGTTATTTTTTTATAAAAAACCCAGATACTTTATTCAAGTATCTGGGTTAGTTACTGCTTTACGATGCTCTCACTTCTTAACTGAATGATTGCGTGGTAATACAATGCTACATCTTCATTCGTAGATACGTTTCCGATGTGTGCCGCCATAGATGGATGGTGACTTATTTTCTTACTTAGTTTTTGATATACCTCGTTGCGAGTCATTTCTCCAGTGCGCCATAATTCGTCTAACTCGTTATGGAGTTGAACTCTTATTCTGGCGAACCTTTTGCTAACTAATGTACCTTTAGGCATTAAATCAGCATGAGCAGTTACTTTAGCTTTACATTCAAGACATGAATACTCTTGTGCTCTACTATAGAATCTGACATTTCCACCACAATGATTACATTCAAACTCAAGAGGTTTTAACGTTGTACGTTTGCCTCTTTTTATATCTGAAAGTACATCCTTCACTCGGTTGATTTTAGCATTCTCTAATGATGAATTTGTCATCTCTAGTTTGCCATTTTCAATATCGTTAATGATTGACATGTAATACTTTACGTCAACACCAACAAAAATGTTACACGCCTTTAGGTGTGTAACTAGGTCACTACTTGAAGTAGCCATAAACTCTCCTTAAAGGTGGTTTGATTTGAAGGTTAATTTCACGTTGAAATTAGAATGGACACTACTTACGAATAAGGTAGCGGTTATTGTATAGCTTAATGCTATCGGTTGGTTTTCTAGCGGCTCTACAGGAAGTAGAGCAGGGTATAGACAGCTAGTTACCCTATCTTGCTGGTAGCAAAAATATTGATGCGTATTCGCAAACCTATAGGTTGTTATCATATGGGTTTGAAAACACATATTTGCGTTATATACGTCAATAGGGAGGTTATCGAAGGACTGTTTGAAGATGAGCCTAAAAGTCGACTTCAACCATTTAAGTGGTAGCTCTTGAAGTAAGCGTATTCTATGTACTTTTGTGGAGTATTGTCAATGTTAAACTAATTATAAACCAAGCGTTCTGACCTTTTCACAATACAGAGACTCATTTTGATAAACTGCCTCGCAAAATAAGAGGTGGCTAATGACAGTTGTAAATATTGACGGTAAAGAAGGGGCGGTAATGCGCCCAATTGCAAGCTTTAAAAGAAGAATTAGTGGCTTACAGCATAAGATTGATGTGTTAACTTTTAAGGAAGATGATTTAAGAAAGCTTTCAGGTAAAAGTTCTGACTTCTTGTTTCCTGATGAATTAAACCCTCGTTTTCAATCTAGATACAAATCCTTATCTAATGCTGATCTAAATGCTCAAGTGATCAAACATGGGCAAGTTTCTCCAGCCATCGGGCGGTATTTAACGGATAAAGATGGCAATATTAATTATAATGATAATGGATATCCGATCATCGGTATTCTTGACGGATCTCGCCGTTTTGACTGTTGCTTTAGAAATTATAAAGATTTTACTATTGAGGTAGGCCATTTCAATAATGAGATTTCTTCTGACATTATTGGAGCCTGTGTAGATGCTCAACAAGACCTGTCATCGCTAGAATTAGGTATACTCATTAGTGAGCTTGAATTAAAATATGGGCGTAATCTTAAAGAAAAAGAACTTAAAGAGTTACTACCATACGAGAAATCTAAATTTGCCATTTCTAACGCAAGAAAAGCGCAAAGGCTATATACCGAATACCCCAAACTTTTTGATGTATTCCCGGTTGTTTCATTGGTAGGTAAAACTACGATTTCAAAATTAGATCATATAGTTAAATGGGCTAATGATAACTTTCAGATGGAAACTCTTTTGAAGTTCTGTGACGAAGATATTTTTGACTATGAGGTAGAACATGATGATCCGCTTTTATCGTTTGAAGAATTGCAGAACTTTAACGCAAAATCTAATAACATTATTCTTGGGGCTATGTATGAAAGGCTAGGCATTCCAGATAAGGAACCTAAAAGGAAAGTTCTCACCAATGTTACAGATTATGTCGGGTATGAATTAAAGTCGAATAACAAAGCGGTACCTAAAACAGAAAAACTTGTTGTGTTTGAAGCTGAGTTAACAGATGAAGAACGCTTTATTACTGAGTCGTTTTTTAAGTTACTGCATGATCCAGAGGTTCAAAAAGGGAGTAAAGATGTGTCATTGACAAGACGCTTTGAAATGTTATTTAGACAATTGATATAGTCTTCACGGCATCTAATAATTGCAATATGTAGTAGTTACCTTAAAAAATCTTTTAGTCTTTTTACTATCTGGTTGGTTATTGGGGTAGTTTGACAATCAATATTACCTAGCAGAATTGCCTCTAGATAACAGTAAAGGGTGGTATCGTTATATTCGGTTTGGTTTTTTTCTGTCTTTTTTTCTGAACTAATTAATACAATACCACGTAAAATATCTTGAAATAAAAAACCTATATCAGTCTCTTTAACTCTTGTGACCTGTTCATAAAGCTCAGTTTCAATCCATATGATTAAAGCGTTTACCTCATCAATAGTTGGTATTTTATCATTACAATTAAATTGATTGATAATACTCACTTCGTTATAAAGTTTATAAATTGTTTCTTTGGTTTTTATTAATCTAGTCGGTAGCATCGTTTTTCTTTTTATTGCTGATAAAGGAGAAGGTGCCCTGATCACTCAGGGCTATTTAAAGGTTGTTTATGCTGAAAGCATTTCAAGTACTAATACTTCGGATTTTGGTACCGCAATACACGGCAAAATCTCAGTACTTTCATTAAATGAAGCGATGGCATCACGTAAGTAATGCACTTCACCTTCTACTTTTTTACATTTGCAACTACCACAAATTCCTTGACCGCCACATGATTTCTCAAGAACGATACCTTTATCTGCCAACGTAGCAGTTAAAACTTGCGGCTTTCTAATAACTTCTTCTCTTGTCACGCTAACCATCTTTTACCTCACATTAAACAATAGGGAAGGGGTTGCCTTCCCGTAAACTCTTAGGCAGCAAACTGTTTGGCAATTAACTTAATATCATTAGCGTAATTAGGAGCTTTTTTAGAAAGAATCTTAATACACTCATCAAGTTGACCATTACTTGCTGCGCTTTTTAATCTGAGAGTTAGTTGTTGCCTGGTAGCATCATCAAGTTCACTCTCTGTATTTGACTCAACACTAGGTTGAGCTTCTTCCTTTTTAGGAGGTTCAGCGGTTTCTTGCTGGCCTACTTCTTTTTGAGTTTGTTCAATTTCTGGTTCAGACTCAGACTCATTCGTCTGGTTAGTTACTTCACCGGGCTTAATCACTTCAAATTCAAACTCAGCTTCTTGAGCTTGCTCTGATTGCTCAGGTTCGCTTGAAAAATTTGTTTGATTGGGTAGTGATTCTCCATGTTTACCGTTCAAGATTTGGTCCACCTCTTCGGCATCATAAATACCAGAGAGACTAAACACTACTCGTGCAGCTTGGATAAAGCTTCGGTGACGTAGAAGTCTATTTGGATGCGTGTAATACACAGGGTTATTTGGATTGAACACCTCAAAAAGGTATTCATAAATAATCGGTGCATGTTCACGACCTTTGCGATAGATCTTACAACCTATTGCAGGGTAAGCTGTTGGGCGATGACGGCTTGGCTCGAAAGGGTGTTGTGGTACTTCTATCATTTCACCCATTTCGAAAAACTCATACCCATTGCATTCAGAGTGTGAATTAACCAAGTTGTACCATCCATCCACTGTTAAAGTGGGGTAGATGTCTTGACCTTCACCAAAGCGAACATAAAGTTCTCTAAGCATCGGGTTAAGGTTGTACTTTTCGCATACAGCAATAACGGTTTCCAAGTGTCCAGCTAAAGGGGGTTTTTCTTGGAATAGTTGGTTTGTGATCAAGCGTCGAGCTTGTTCGATTTTTTCTACGCCTAAAATAGCGCAGATTTTTGGTAGAGTATTATTACTCATAGTTTTTCCTTACCTGACATAAATCAGGATGTTGAAGGTTTGGATGTAATTTCACAGTGAAATCCGTGAAATTGATTTGGAATGTGTGATTGATTAGATCACTATTTTGAATTTGAGCCGCGAGGTTGGTATTAAAGGCTCATGACCAACTTAGTTTGCTGACATGCAGCTAACTTAATTAAATCTCCTGTAACTAAAAAGAGGCTTAATTAAATACACTGATAGCAAAATAAAAAAGGGGCGACCCCCTTTTTTATTTGAATTACAACTTAGCGGTTATAACCACTTTGTTGTTGATATCCACCTTGCTGCTTTGGTGCTTGTTGATATCCACCTTGTTGTTGATATCCACCTTGCTGCTGTGGATTGTTAGCATTTCCATACCAACCCATTTGTTTAGCTTGGTCGCGTTCAGCTTTTGACATATAAGCCTTAACACGAATGATCTTAACCTTTTGAGCTTTGCGATCAGCACCTGATTGCTTGTCATTCCATTCATCGACAATAAGCTTGCCTTCGATTGAAATTCTAGCTCCCTTTTCAGGAGTAGGCACCATTTTGAAAAAACCATTATTTAACTCACATGTAATGAAATAAGTTCTTTCTACGCGCTGTGGTTGTTGACCATTTTGTGTTGGTTTGGTGTAACTATCATCGATAGCCATATTAATCGAACCGTATGGACCATTTGCACCGTGTTTAATATCGACATGTGAAATATTACCCGTTAAACGGACTGAGTTTTCATTTGATGGTATTAACATTTGTTTTTCCTTAGTTCCCCAACGGAACTGATGATGTTGGATAGTAGGGTAGTTAGTACCCCGATTAATTGTTGGATTTCATTGTGAAATCCTATTTGATAATGAGCCAAAGTTGTTGGTTAAAGGGCTCATGACCAACGCAAGATGCTGACTAGCAGCAAACTTAGTTAAATACACCTGTTATGCACTTAACTAAGTTTACTGAGCGTTGAAGAAGAATGGTTGAGGATAAAGACACCAGTGTTAACTGGTGCCTTATATTTAATGGTGAGCGTGTTGGTTGTTTTTCACTGTCGCTTTTTTCGTAACGTAGCGATAACCTTGCTCTGGTTGTGGTTGAGGCGCACTCTGAACGGTGTGAGCCTGTTTTAGATTTTGAAACTCAGCTCTTTTATAAGCAA
>JAQWHO010000192.1 GCA_029249355.1 Thalassotalea sp. | reverse complement strand
GTGTAGAAACGATAGATATTATTCGTGTAATATTTTTTAAATCTGTAACAGGCTTCTCATAAAGTGAAGTGCTTTCGTCTTAAATTTTTCTGGTTCCGAGCCGTTATCTTCTCCCTTTACTGATCGTGAATTAGAACTTATTCAGTTATTTTCTCATTGGTTAAGTGCAGAGTTAACTACTGCAAAACAACATCATGCTTTAAAGCAAGCTAAAGCCTTAGCAGAGTCGGCCGTTGTCGCTAAGAACTCTTTCTTAGCCAGTATGAGTCATGAAATTAGAACACCAATGAACGGTGTCATTGGTATGTTATACCTATTAAGTGAAACCTCTCTCACCAAAGAACAAAAATATCGGGTAGAAATAGCGCGACAAAGTGGCGAGTCTTTATTATTGCTTATTAATGACATTCTTGATTTTTCAAAAATAGATGCCAATAAATTAGAACTCGAGGAACGCGAGTTTGATTTAGTAACAATGGTAGGAAATTTTGCAGGCTCAATGGCGCAGCAAGCTCAAGATAAAGGCTTAGAGCTTATTTTAGATATGACCAATGTATCTCAGCGTGAAGTTATAGGAGATTCAAACCGTATTAGACAAATACTCACCAACCTTGTGGCTAATGCCATTAAGTTTACTAAAGAAGGTGAAGTCATCATTCGTTTATCCCTTGAGCCGAAAAGCACTAAACAAATGCAATTAACCATTGAAGTTCAAGATACTGGTATTGGCATAGCAGAAGACAAACAAGACAAACTCTTTTCAGCTTTTACCCAAGTAGATACTTCAACCACCCGCCAATATGGGGGAACAGGCCTAGGCCTCGCCATCATTAAAAAGTTAGCTGAGTGCATGTCCGGCCAAGTCACATTAAAGAGCAAACTCAATGAAGGCAGCTTATTTACCTGCCATTTATTACTTGGACAAAGTAAAAACGTGACGTTGACTCAAAGCAACATCAACTTAATAAACCCAAAAATTTTGGTAATTGATAGTAATACTGAAGCGGCAAGCTCACTATGTCAGCAATTATCCCAATGGCAATTAAGCACACAATCCGCTTCCAATGAAGAGAATGCGTTAGCTCTTTGTAAAAAAAGTATCGCGCAAACCAGCTATTTTAATGTGGTTTTTATTAGTTATGAAATGTTTACGACCAGTGGTGATAATGTGTTAAAGCAAATCAACAACACCTTAGATTACCCTCCTTTTAAAATCATTTTAATGACGCCAATGTCTGCACTCATAACCCCTAAATATTTAGATGATCTAGGCATTACTCACTTTTTCCCAAAACCAGCCACACCTGACAATATCTGTGATGCGCTTTCGGTTATAAATACCACTAAGGATAAACGCGATGTAGCTATTGCTCAATCTGCAAGTTCGTCTGAGCACGCTTTACTTGTAGATGAAATGGCTAACAGTTATCACTGGCCAACTAATACAAAAATTTTGCTTGTCGAAGATAATCGTATCAATCAAATGGTTGCTAAGGGCTTATTAACTAAAATAGGCCTCTCTTGTGACATTGCTAACAATGGGGTTGAAGCATTAGCAATGATGATGGCTAGCGACGAAGATAATCCTTACACGTTTATTTTCATGGATTGCCAAATGCCAAAAATGGATGGTTATGAAGCTACGGAAAAAATAAGAGCGGGAACGGCTGGGCAGCATTATCAAAACATTCCGATTACCGCGATGACGGCCAATGCCATGTTAGGAGATCGCGAAAAATGTTTAACCGCAGGGATGAACGACTATATCTCTAAGCCAATCAATAAAGATAACGTTATCAAAATATTACAAAACACACTGTGCTAATAGTCTCTTTCAAATTGATACAAGCTAAGAGTAGCTATTACGCAAGTATGTCGTACGATAAGAACAATAATCGTATAGGCTTTCAACGCTAAATAGTAAATTTATAATAACGTTGAAAGCGATATTATTCTATTTGTAAAAAACTTTTAACGGTGCCTTTTAACTTGTTCAACATAGGTTGCCCTCGTCGATCTAATGATTTGAGTGATGAAATTTTTATCCAACCTTCGCTAATACAATATTCTTCTACATCAGTTCGTTCTTTTTCATTGAGAATAATACCAATTTCGTGTTCAAAATTTCTGAAATATGATGCGGGCTACGGGGATTTACGGAATGACGATCGGGTAAAGATGGTAACGACGTACTATCACCCATGAAATGGGCCTAAATATAATAAAAAGTGCTCTCATTTTAAACAAAAGTAGTCGAGTGCTCAACAATTACGAACGCTTGTCTATTACTTATATTTCGGCTCTATTTTCAGCTAATTCTGCTTGAATAAATTTAGCGACATGTTGTCCCCAAAGTTCATAGGCCGCAGCTCCAGGATGAAAACCATCTTTTGCCATATAGCCTTTATCAAAAGGTAGGGCTAAATCAATAAAGTCACATTGATCATCACTTAAGCTTAGCGATCTCAAAACATCATTTAGGTTTTTGGCCCTTACCCCTAACCACCATCTAAGTGGTTGTGGCAGCGCAGGAAATAAATGCATAGGCGGAACTTTCGTAATTAGAATATGACGAGCGTGATATTCTTTTTTTAGAAGTTCGATAGTCTTTGTTAAATTTATAACAAATTCTTCTGGTTTAATTAATGAAGTAACATCATTCACACCTATAGAAACCAACACATATTCCACTGGAAACTTAGTTGCTTTATCTAGGCGAGTAAAAAGTTTTTGAGAAGTATCTCCTGTCTTGGCAATCATTTGCCACGAAACTTCATGTGTTCCTGCTATGGCATCTACCAAGTTTCCTGTTAGGGCTTGCTCTTGCGTTTCTACACCAACACCAGCAGCGGCAGAGTCTCCCACTATTAATATACTTGTTTTAGGGCCTGTACCAGAAACACCATTACGAGAGCCTTTTGGCTCTGGAAGTCGCAGTGTTGTGCGCTTTACATAAAACGCTTGAGCCATTATTAAAGGCGCTATCAATATTGTTAGCAATTGATAAAACATACTAATACCGATTTATAGTTAATTTATTTTTCGACTTACCAGAGTATATACAATTATCTGGCTACTTATTGAAATAGCTGAATAAACGAAATAATGGTCGTCCACCTTCAGCAACAACTTCTTCCATGATAAATATTCCTTATATTGAGCCGCTAATTAAAACATTTTTTCGATTTATTAATCATTGGATATTCTCAATAAAATGATTGTTATATACGATTTATGCATTTGATCTTTATATGTATTTATTCAATGCGTCTCCAAACTTCATATTCGACTCTTTTATCACCATTCCAGCGAGAATTAAACCAATATTCACCATCTACTTTCGTGGTAAAAATAAATTCAGCGCCAGGACTTTCACCAAAGGAATTATATTTGAGTACCTCCTTATATTGCCCATTACTTAATTGATAAGTTCCAGACCCCGAAGCCCAAAACTTACCTTCTTTTACAGATGTAAAACTAAAATGGTTAGTTGAAATAATTTTTAAGGAGTTTAGCTCAATTGATTGATAATCAATAAGCTTACCATCAGCATCTACATACTCTCCAGAAACCAATTCCCATGCGCCTTCAAGTTGTGTTGCATAAGAATATGGCGTAATAAAAAGTAATAAAAGTAACACGAATACTTTTGTCATTTCATTTTCCTTAATGGTTAATACGCACCACGTGGTACGATTAAAAATATAGCCCCGCTCACCTGTTTAACGGGGGTAACGCTTTGTTATTCTCCGTTTGTACTTCCAACTTTCACATGGTTTTCTTCAGTCAACATTCAATTGAGGGCCTCCTTAGCTTTCGTCGGCGAGTGTATCTGGCGTTATTGC
>JAQWHO010000191.1 GCA_029249355.1 Thalassotalea sp. | reverse complement strand
AACTTATTCAGTGCTTGGCGCACATCTTCTGCATTCTGGTCATCAACTTTTTGACCCCCTCGAACATGAGTTATGGCATCTTTGATTCTTTGTTCTGATGCTCCGAGTGTCTTTAAAATTTGTCCTAATTTACCTTTATCTTCTAAAGCAGCCAGTAAAAATATTTCAGATGATATAAATTTATCACCTAATTTTTGTGCATATTTATCGCATAGATTCAGTAAATTCCCCATTGCTGAAGACAATTGAACATCGCCACCAGCGCCAGAAACTTGCGCTAAGCCATTAATAATATTTTCAATCTGACTTCTTAATGAAAATACGTCTACACCTGCACTTTTTAATAAAGGTAGCGTACTGCCATTATTTTGATTTAGTAACGCCAACATTAAATGTGCCGGCTCTATAAATTGATGATCTTTACCTAATGCTATCGATTGCGCATCAGAAATTGCGACTTGAAAGGTTTGAGTAAAACGGTCTAAACGCATAAATATTCTCCTACTGCCATATCACTGGACTTACGATTAATCTTACTTAAAATTTATGGGCGATTAAAAAAAATTCAAGCACTTAAACGAGTTAATAATAATAAGTTTGATTTGAGTCAACTATTTGAAATGTTCGAATAGTTATAAATTGATCATTATTCGATACAAATAACCGCCGCCATTCTGCCCGTTTTTTGCTCTTTACGGTAAGAGTAATATCGCTCATTTTCATCAAAAGTACAGTGATTGCTAACAATGATATTTTTTACACCTTGCTCGGTTAATTGCAGTTGAGCAATTTTTTTCAAGTCAGCTAACCATTTATCTTTATGCGAATATTTATCATTTACTTTAAATGCAGTAGTAAACGATTTATTTATTTCTTCAAACTGATTTTTTACTTCCCCACCAACTTCAAAATTATTTTTGCTAATACAAGGACCTAGCCACGCATAAATATCGTGATTACCACTGTGCATCTTTGCAAGCGTTTTGGTTATTATGCCACTAGCCAATGATCGCCAACCTGCATGAATCGCAGCAATTTCAGTTCCATAACTATTAGATAATAAAATAGGTAAACAATCCGCCGTCATTATAGCTAACGCAAGCTTGGGCGAACGTGTAATAACTGCATCGGCTTGAATGGGCGAAACACTTAACTCATCCACAACAACTACTTTATTACCATGCACTTGATCTAACCATTGCATAGCGGAATTTTCAGGTAAATAGGTTAATAATTGCTGTCTATTCTGGATGACAATTTCTGAATCATCAGAAACATGTAACCCTAAATTGAAATGGTCGAAGCATTTAGGGGGAAGCGATTTTGTGTTTTTTTGTGTGGGTAATGAGTGAGAAGTAAAATTGTTAGGATTTAATCGCGTTGTTTGAAATGCCTGTATATTTTCAACAGGCATTTCGACACAGTCAAAAGCTGAATGATTAAATGTGCTTAGTTTAAAACTTTGAGGTTTCATTCAACTTAGAATCTTCACGAAGAATATTAGTTAACACCACCATATCTTGAGGAATTTCAGCATGCCATGTCATTTGCTCACCTGTAATAGGGTGAAATAACGATAACATTGCAGCATGTAAAGCTTGGCGTTTAAAAGCTTTAAGCACTTCTCTTAAATCTTCCGTAGCATTTTTAGGAGGACGCGGACGACCACCATAAACAGGATCACCGACTAAAGGGTGAGTAATATGTGCCATATGAACACGAATTTGATGAGTACGACCTGTTTCTAACCGTAAACGCAAACGCGTATGTAAACGGAATTTTTCCATGACACGATAATGAGTAACTGATGGTCTCCCTGAGTGAGTCACTGCCATATGGGTACGTTTAGTTGAATGACGTCCAATAGGTTCATCAACAATGCCGCCTGCCGTCATTACGCCACTTGCTATAGCTTCATATTCACGGGTAATTTCACGCGCCTGCAATGCTTCAACCAAATTGGTTTGTGCAGCAATTGTTTTCGCAACAACCATTAAGCCTGTTGTATCTTTATCAAGACGATGAACAATACCGGCTCGTGGCACAACATCAACTTGTGGACAGTGATGCAACAGTGCATTTAAGACTGTGCCGTCAGGATTACCCGCGCCCGGATGAACCACTAAACCTGCAGGTTTATTGATCACCAAAATATCTTCATCTTCATAAACAATGTTTAAAGGAATATTTTGTGATTTAAAACGTTCTTCAGCTTCAACCTCAGTTTCAATGTTGATTGTTTCGCCGCCGTACATTTTTTCACGTGCTTTGGTTAAAACATCGCCATTTACTTTGACATGTCCTGCCAAGATCCATTCTTTTAATCGCGAACGAGAATATTCAGGGAACATTTCCGCAATGGTTTGGTCGAATCGCTTACCCAAACATGATTCAGGAACTATATCTTTGTGTTGAATTATTTCAGCCATTAAAATCTCTATTAATTAGCACTGTGCAAGGTTTGATTGCTAGGTTAGAATGCCAGTGTTTATTTTACCTGTTTGAATAATCAATTACACCAAATAATTACATTGGGTAAATGAAAACAAGTGAACATTTTTTTAACGAACATACTAACAAGCACAATAAGTTAGTATTATAACGTAGTGATACCAAGGTCTATGGACAAACTGATATTTAAAACAATTTTTTTAGTGCTATTTTTAACTTTAGTTGGCTGTTCTTCATCTGACGAAACTGAAATAGATAAAGTACCAGATAAATCAGCGCAAGCATTATTTTCGGATGCTCGAGAAGCCTTAGATAATGGCTTATACAAAAAAGCAATTCAGATACTTTCAGCAATTGACTCACGTTTTCCGTATGGACCTATCTCTCATCAAGTACAATTAGATTTGATTTATGGTTATTACAAAAGTGGCGATTCAGCACAAGGTATTGCTTTGGCAGAGCGTTTTCTTAGATTAAACCCGAATCATGCAAATGTTGATTACGTGTATTATATGCGTGCACTAATCAATGTTTCTACCGAAGAAAACCTGTTTCAAGATATGGCTGGAATCGATCGTTCAGATAGAGATCCTACAGCATCACGAGATGCGTTTAATGATCTGAAAACGATTTTGACAGATTTTCCAACCAGTAAATATGCCGCAGATGCTAGAAAACGTATGATTGCAATCAAGTCTCGTTTAGCAAAATATGAACTTTCAGTTGCTCGTTTTTATTTAAAACGTGAGGCTTACGCATCAGCAGCGAACCGAGGGCGATATATCGTTGAGTATTACTCAACCAGCCCAGAAGTTGAAGAAGCTTTAGAAATCATGATTGAATGTTACAACGAAATGGGTTTGAGTGATTTAGAAAGCAATGCTAAGCAAGTGTTAGCGGCAAATTACCCGAATAACCAAGAAGTTGAAGACTAGTTAGTCGAAAATAATGCAATAAAAATGGCGACTCAAGGGTCGCCATTTTTATATCTTAAACGATAATAGATAATTAAATTGCTTCACCATCTTCTTCGCCGGTTCTTATACGTATCACACGTTCCACATCTGTTATAAATATTTTACCATCACCAATTTTCCCTGTTTGCGCCGTGTCCATAATAGCTTTAATACAACGTTCAACTGAATCATCTTCAACCACAATGTCTACTTTGGCTTTAGGTAAAAAGTCCACCATGTATTCTGCTCCACGATACAGCTCAGTATGACCTTTTTGTCGTCCAAAACCTTTCACTTCAGAAACTGTCATACCTGTCACCCCAATTTCGCCCAAGGCTTCACGTACATCATCTAATTTAAATGGCTTAATAATCGCTTCAATTTTTTTCATAAAATTACTCGTTGTAATAAATAAACGGCAGATACAACCATTGTACACAATTGATTATAGAAATAAATTCTAAGTTCTTACAATAAAGTTAATCACATATTTTTAAGAGTTTGGTACACTAAGATCCTCTAAATTATTCTCTTTATTAACGTTCACAGGAAAAATAATGGATCCGCAAGCTATCATTGAAGAAATGAAGGTTTTACCCTCAATTGATGTAGATTTTGAAATTAAACGCCGTATTCAGTTTATCAAATCACAACTCGTCAATTCTGGATTAACAAACCTTATACTTGGTATCAGTGGCGGTGTTGATTCATCAACCTGTGGAAAGCTTGCTCAACTTGCCGTAGATGAACTAAATCAAATTAAGCCAAATAATGCGAATAAAAAATATCAGTTTATTGCCATTCGTTTACCTTATGATACTCAAGCCGACGAAGCCGACGCACAGTTAGCCGTTGATTTTATTCAACCTTCTCATTGTTTAACCACTAATATTCTCGAAGGAACTGAAGGAATTCATCAAGAAGCTACCCAAGCTTTAAAACAACATAACTTACTTAACATGAAAAGTGCTCAAATTGACTTTTCTAAAGGCAATGTCAAAGCAAGAGCGCGCATGGTGATGCAATATCATATTGCTGGAATGTTAGGTGGATTAGTCATTGGCACAGATCATTCTGCAGAAAACATTACCGGATTTTTCACAAAATGGGGGGATGGGGCTTGTGATTTAGCGCCATTATTTGGCTTATCTAAACGCCAAGTAAGACAATTAGCTAAAGCCCTTGGCGCACCAAGTTTGCTTATTGAAAAAGCACCTACTGCTGATTTAGAAGAATTAGAGCCGGGTAAAAAAGATGAAGACGCTTTAGGCATGAGTTATGACCAACTCGATGACTTTTTAGAAGGAAAACAAGTTGAACCTCAAATACTAGAATTGATACTTGCTATCTACCAACGCACACAACATAAACGCTCAGCAATTCCGACTATTTACGGTTAAACGCTATTAAAAAATAATATTTACGTTACTGACTAAAATACTGGCAAAAAATTAAATTTACCACTATACCTATTCTACGTTTAATTCTTCATGGATGATGAATAAAATGAATAGGTATAATGGATTTACTTTAATTGAAGTTTTAGTTGCACTGGCAATACTCGTTTCACTCACAGCAATAGGCGTTCCAAGCCTTGTCGATTACACCGTCAAACTTAAAGTTGATAACGAAATTTCACACCTTTATCGTTTATTACTTTCCGCAAGAAATTCAGCCATTAACTCAGGAAAACCAACCACTGTTTGCCCACTAGATAAGCAGAACCATTGTTCAGACGACTGGGCTCAATCAATTTATGTTTTTACTGATAGTAACGATAATAAACGTTTTGAACCTAGCGATAACGAACAAATTATCGTCATGAAAAACGCAATTTCTGTGCAAGATAAACTACAGTACGGTAAAAATAGAATTGGTGTAACTTACACCTCGACAGGACATTTATCGGGTTGGGGACAAAATGGCACATTTAAATATTGTCCGAAAAACCACTTAAACCAATCCAGGGGAATAATTGTTGCCACGTCAGGGAGGTTATATAAATCTTATCAGAGCACTAGAGGTAAAAATAAAGGCAAGGATAAAAATAGAAGTGGCACCGTTATTCTATGTAAATAACATCAGTAAACTAGCTAAACAACTGAATAATTTACATTGGCTGAAAAACGCATAAAATGATATAACTTAACTAGACTGTTTAAAATTTAAGTTGTTTTTATCATGAAAAGTCATAAAGAAATTCAGCAGCTCAAGTTGCCCCATCAAGGGTTTACCTTAATTGAACTATTAATCAGCGTGTCAATTATTGGCGTATTAATGATGGTGGCACTACCAAATTTAAATAGCTATTTAGTCAAATCACGGGTTGATAATGAGATATCAGAGTTACATCGCCTGATATTAACCGCTCGAAATGCTGCCATTAATAGCGGTAAAAATGTCACGCTATGCCCACTTTCCTCTTCAAATGTGTGTGGCACAAATTGGCAAGATGAATTGAGTGTTTTTAATAATACCGCTGATAATACAAAATTTGACTCGACAACAGAACAAATCATCAAAGTCAGAGCTAAAATAACTACCAATGACACGTTAAAGCTTAACCAAACATCGTTAATTTACTCACCAACAGGTCGGTTGATCAGTGGCAATAACAGTGTATTTATTTATTGTCCGAAAGATTATAGTGAATTAGCAAGAGGCATAGACATTTCATTATCAGGCCGTGTATATGCAAGCCAAGATACTGACAATGATAATAAAGACGAAGATAGAAGCGGTAATGAATTTAGCTGTAGTTAAATTCATTACCGCTTCACATCAAGATAGAACATCACTTAATTAACCATGATGTTCTATCTTGATGTGAAGTGTTATTAATCATAATTTTCGCTTAAGTTGAAAGCTGAGTTAATAACTTCTCTGCCGTTAATGCTGAACTTGCAGGATTTTGACCTGTAATAATCAAGCCATCTTGTACAACAAAAATATTCCAGTCATCCGCTTTTTGATATTCACCACCACGGTTAATTAATTCATCTTCAAGTAAAAATGGTACAACATCTGTTAATTGAACAGCCTCTTCTTCGCTATTAGAAAAACCAGTAACCGCTTTTCCCTTAATGGCATAATCACCTGATGCCTGCTTTACGTTTAATAGCGCTGCGCTAGCATGGCATACTGCAGCTACTGCTTTACCGGCATTGAGAAAGCATTCAATGAGGTCAATAGATTCAGGATTATCAGTAAGATCCCATAATGGGCCATGACCACCAGGATAAAAAACACCGTCAAAATCTATTTGATTCACTGAAGACAATTTAAGCGTATTGGTTATTTTTGCTTGCGCAATATCGTCACTATCAAATCGTTCTGTTGCGGATGTTTGAAAGTCTTCTAGTTTACTCGTTGGATCAATGGGCGCTTGTCCACCTTTTGGCGTTGCCAACGTTACTTCAACACCCGCATCGATAAAAGCGTAATAAGGAGCCGCAAACTCTTCTACCCAAAAGCCTGTTTTTTGGCCTGTATTACCCAGTTTATCGTGTGAAGTTAACACCATTAATATTTTTTTAGTCATTGCTATTCACCTTTTTATATAACGCTTATTCAATAAGTAATTTTTATTCATCTGACACAAGTGTATGCTTTCAACTCATCATGAACAATGCAGATATACTTGACTACATTGTCACAATAAATGATACAATGAGTACTATTAAACTCACTTAAGTTACATTGTTAACTCGTCAGGCTTTTATGGATATATCTTTTGAACAACTAAAAAGTATGGTGGTATTCGCTCAAGTAATTGAACAAGGTAGTTTAAGTGCTGCTGCTAAGCATATTGGACTGTCGCGAGCTGTAGTCAGTTATCATTTAAAAAAACTCGAAGCGCAACTCGAAGTTAAACTTCTGAATCGCTCAACACGCTCGATTAACTTAACAGAAGCTGGCCAAGCTTATTTTGAGCGCTGCCGAATTATTGCTGAACAAGCAAGTGCAGCCAATCTACAAATTGAAAATTTCAAAAATGAACCCATAGGATTACTTAAAATAACCTGCCCAGTAAATGTAGGTTTGCAAACGGTTGTACCTGCATTAAATGAGTTTAAGAAGATATATCCTAAAATTTCGCTCGATGTAATGTTAACTGATGAAGTTGTTAACATAATGAAAGAAGGTATAGATTTAGCGATTAGAGGTGCTCCGCTGCCTGATTCAGGCTTGCAAGCAAGTAAATTAGCAACCTTAAAAACATGCCTGTGTGCTGCGCCTGACTATATTAGTCAATATGGTTATCCAAAGAAGCCTTCAGATTTAAGTAAACACCAGTGGGTTATTTATAAGCTCACATCAGGTGTCGTTTCGCTTACTAAAGGGAGTCAAACATTCAGCATTTCCACAAAAGGGAGCATTAGCACCAATAATGCAGCAGCACGCACTGCTTTTGTTGCAGCAGGGCATGGCTTAGGTCGTATTCCACTTTACGATGCTTTGCCAAAAATAAAAGCAGGCACTTTAGTCAAGGTACTTGATGATTACACCCTAAGCGATATCAATGTTTTTGGTGTCTTTCCTCCTGGTACAGCAAATTCGAAAAAACTCAGGTTGTTACTTAACTTTTTAAAAGAATATTTCACTAGCCAAATAAACTTATAAAATCGGTCAAATTAGGCTTTAATTAACTATAAAAACGGTAATAGTATAAAGGCTAACTAGACTCTGCTAATCTTCTACCAAAACGCCCCACACATCATGTTCATCAGCATGAATTATTTGTACCCAAACTTGATCGCCAGGTTTAACATCATATTCGTCAGACAAATAAACTTTACCATCAACTTCTGGTGCGTCCATATACGAACGCCCTACTGCGCCAAGCTCGGTGACTTCATCAATTAATATTAAATATTCTTGACCAATGCGTGCTTGTAACTTGTCGCTACTAATTTTAGCTTGAACAGCCATAAAACGCTGAAGTCGGTCTTCCATCACTTCATCAGAAACATGATCAGGTAAAGCATTAGCGGTAGCACCTTCAACTGGCGAGTATTTAAAACAACCCACGCGGTCTAATTGTGCTTCTTCTAAAAAGTCTAAAAGCTCTTGAAACTCTTCTTCTGTTTCACC
>JAQWHO010000190.1 GCA_029249355.1 Thalassotalea sp. | reverse complement strand
AGTGGATCGGCTAATAGGTCTAGAGTTAGGGGCGGATGATTATATTTGTAAGCCTTTTAGTCCAAGAGAAGTTGTCGCACGTGTTAAAGCGGTGTTGCGAAGAACACAATTTAATCAACAAAACCCTATAGCTAATTCTTCGTTTGAATTAGATGAAAGTCGCTATCAAGTTAACTATCAGGGAAAAAGTTTGGATTTAACCGCGGTTGAATTTCAATTACTAAAACCGTTATGTGGTGAGCCTGGCCGAGTATTTACTCGTGAGCAGTTAATGCAAAATATGTACGAAGACAACCGGATAGTAAGTGATCGAACAATCGACAGTCATATAAAAAAATTAAGAAAAAAAATCCATCAATTAAGTCCTGACGAGGAATTGATTCACTCAGTGTATGGCGTGGGTTATCGTTTGCTACTAAAAAATAAAGTGAATAAAAACAAGTGAAGAAGCAATTGATAAAGTAAGAAAAATAACAACTAAGAATAATTAACATAATAAATAGGTCATTTAGTGAAGATAAAATTTGCGATTATTGGTACCAGTAAAATAACAAAAATGTTTTTAGCAGCGGCAAAACAAGACGAACGCTTTCATCTACACGCGGTGTATTCACGAAACATTGAAACAGCACAATCATTTGCCGATGAACATCAAGCTGAAATAGTATTTGATGATTTGATAAAACTTGCGAGTTGCGAAGAAATTGATGCCGTTTATATCGCTTCTCCTAATAACTATCATGCTCAACAAGCGATCCAGATGATGGAATCTGGTAAGCATGTTTTATGTGAAAAACCAATCGCAGTAAATGCCATTGAATTTGAAAAAATGGTTGCAACGGCAAGGAAATATAATGTTTGTTTAATGGAGGCAATGCTAAGCTCGTTTGTCCCTAACTTTCTAATCATTAAAAGCTCGCTTGGTAAAATTGGTCAGTTAAGAAAATTTACGGCAAGTTTTTGTCAGTATTCATCACGTTATCCTGCTTTCTTAAAGGGTGAAAACCCTAATACATTTAATTTAGCATTCGCGAATGGTTCGCTGGTCGATATTGGTATTTACCCACTTTATGCGGCAATTTCACTTTTTGGCATGCCAGATAATATTCATAGTCAATGCGCTAAATTATCATCCGGAGTAGATGGCTGTGGTGATTTATTACTAAGTTATGATCAGCTAAGTTATGATAAATCATCAGGGCTTCAGGCCGTGATAAGTCATTCAAAAGTCAGCTCTGGTGAAAATGTTGGTGAATTACAAGGAGAGTTAGGGCGCATTGTATGGCAGCATTCTTCAGAGTTTAACCATGTTAAGTTGGTGATGAATTCTGGTGAAGAGCAAGTGTTATCTGTAGCGCAACATGAAAATAAAATGGTTTATGAATGTCAGCATTTTTTCGATTTAATCACGAACCAATGTATAGAATCCACGGTGAATTCTTGGCAATTATCACTCAATGTTTTAAAGGTACTTGAACAAGTGAGAAGCCAGCAAAGTATTGTTTACCCTAACGATAGCGTGTGAATTTAAAAGTGTAAGCTATACTCAATGTGACCCTTATTTATTTCGCCTAAACAGATAAGGTTTTATATTAAACTGTGAGGTATTTGCTGTGGTAGCTGAAAAAAACTTAGAAATTCTATCGCAATCTGATCTAGATGCTTTATTGCGCATCAATGAATTTATTGGTGAGCAAGATGAAAATTCATTAGTGAGTGAATTAAAACGAGCTATTTTAGATTCGGGTAAGCTAGAGTTAAGCCAGTGGAAGTCTTTACGTGATCATATTCGAGAAATTGAAGAGTTAATTCCTCATATTGATTTAATTATAAAATTAAAAAAAGAAAAGTAATTGTTATTTAATTTATGATTAATTGATAAATATTTTAATAAATATCAGCAGAACACCATAATCTCCCTTATAATAGCGCCAGATTATAGGTGAGGAATGTTATGAAAGTTTGCGGTGTAGAATTAAAAGGCAGTGATGCCATTATTTGTGTTATGTCTAAGTCTAATGGTTTATACGATATTCCACATATTAGAGTACCAAAAATTTCTATTAAAGATGCTGGTGATGCTGATCATTTAAGGGACTTTCAATTTGCTTTTTCTAAGTTGATTGAAGATTATAAAATCGATAAAGTTGTTATTAAAGGTCGCGCTTTAAAAGGAAAGTTCTCTGGTGGCCCCGTTGGTTTTAAACTAGAAGCAGCTATTCAACTAATTAGTAACTTACCGGTAGAGATATTATCTGGTAGCTACGTGAAAAGTGCATTAGCTAAAACTCAGGTTAACATTGATTTTAGAGATACAGGTTTAAAGAACTTGCAAGAAACAGCCTTTCAAACCGTTTTTTCATACCTAGAAAATAGTTAATATTTATTTTTTTCTGAAAAACACTTCTAATAAGAGGTGTTTTTTTTAACATTTTTTTAGTTCCCCTTTGTTAAATACAACTATGACGTTACCAATGATTTATAATTGGTAATGCTTTGATGCCTATTCAAATAAATTAAAGCATAATTATTATGCTCTTCACATCAAAATATTATTAACTTTATTAAATAAAAAACAGAATCTATAAGCCGGATATGAGACATATATGATTAATTGAACTTAATTCATAAAGATTAACTTCAAAATCATCCAACGAATAAACTTGTTGGTCAAATTATTTTTAACTATGTTGCATAAAACTCCAAGCCTTTACGAATATAAAGATATCACGCCTTTCAACGGGTAATAGCTAGCTGTTGTTAACCACCTTGGTTTACCGATTGTCGGTTCTAACAAAGTTATTCGAAAAGTTTGGTTGACAAATTGGTAAGCTGTTGAGAGTATCATACATAGTATTTAGTACTGGGAATATTTATAAGAATATTAATTTTCTTTTTCAGTGCTTAAATTGGTTATACAAAAATTTATTAGGGGAATAATGATTGTGAAAACGAAATTATTAATGAGTTTGCCAATTCTATTGGCATTAAGTGCATGTGATAATGACTTTGAAGGCAATAAAGAAGGTAATTCTATTGGTTCTATAAGTATATCTGGTGACACTATAGTGGGTTCATCTTTGTCAGCAAACTTGGTTGACACTAATGGTT
>JAQWHO010000189.1 GCA_029249355.1 Thalassotalea sp. | reverse complement strand
TGTTCTGGTCCGTCAAAGAAGCTGCCTGAATATAGAAACGACTGGTTAATAATTGTTTGGGTTAATTAGATTAGAATAACAGGATGTTGAAATTTAAGAATATAATTCTATATATCAGTTCACCGTTCATTCAACTAAAGTGATATTTCTGTTCTATTCCTACCTAATTCTTTAGCTTTGTATAATGCTATATCGGCCTTGTTGACTATTTCTTCAAAAGACATTTTTCCATCAAATAACGCAACACCTACGCTGACTGTCAATGGCTTATTATCCACTAAAATTTTATTCACTGCTTGGTGCAACCTTTCAGTGAAAGTAATCGTTTGCGATAAATCAGTGTCGGGCAATAAAATCAAGAATTCTTCGCCACCAAACCGAGCAACTAAATCACTGGTTCTGCCACATTTTTGTAGCATCAAGCCTAGTTCTGTTAATACCCTGTCTCCTTCAGTATGACCATGTTTATCATTGATTTTTTTAAAAAAATCTATATCAATCATTAAAATAGAAAGTAAATGTTGGGAGCGAGCAAACTGAGATATTACCGATACAGATCTTGCTTTCATTTCTCGTCTATTTAATAATCCAGTTAACTCATCAATAGATGCTAGTGTGATTAATTCTTGGGTTTGCTGTTCCAATCTTTCCCGTGTTTGCAGAAGCTCTTCATATAATTTATTTCTATTACTGGCATCAAAGAAACTCCAATACACATTTTTATTATTATCAATTTTTGCATTAAGGGTAATAGGAATACGTTTGTTGTTTCCATTTACAATCGTTAATTGCATTTCTTCACAGTATTTTTCATGCAACAGGGTAGGAATAATATAACTTTGATAAAAAACTTTAGATGCATTAGTAAAAAGACTTTCGATCCGATGACCAATAAGAAGGTTTTTATTCCAACAAAGCTCATTAGTAAAGTAGGCATTTATATTTATAATGACATGCTCAGTATTTGTAACTAAAACACCACAAGGTAAGCTGTCTAGGCTAAAGTTAGTATCCACATTTATTAAGTTATTTTTCATTAATGAATGTTAATAACAAAGGAGCAATTTTATTTGGGTGTGTCATGTGTAAGCAATGTCCTTCAGCCTCAACAATATCTATTGAGGAATGTGGTATTTCATTATGCATGTATTGCCCGACTGACTGTGCTGCTAATGCATCATGTTCGCTTTGAACTATTAATGTTGGGTGAACGGCATTTTTTAAAATAGCTCGGTAATCTGAAAAGAATGTGGCTTTAGCAAAACGTTTGGCGATAATTGGATCGGTAGAACAGAAACTGCCAGATAGTTCGCCAATTAACATTTGTGAATTATTCCCTCCCATCACTAAAGGTGCTAAATAATCAGCCCAGCCAATATAGTTTTTATCCATTAAGCCTAACAATTCATCTAAGTCTTCTTTATCAAAACCACCAAAATAATCAGGAGGTAAATTCAAAAAACAAGGTGATGGACATACCATCACCAATTTAGCGAAATATTCGGGTTTTTTAATAGAGGCTAATAAACCTATTATGCTACTAACAGAATGGCCAATCAGTATTACGTTATCAAGTGATAACACTTCACATATATCAAGAATATCTTCGGCATATCCTTCTAAATCATTATACTTTTGGGAATGATATTGCGATAAATCAGACTTGCCTGAACCAACATAATCGAACAAAACAACTTTATAATCATCTTTAAAATAAGGTAATAAAAAACGCCACATATTTTGATCGCAGCCAAATCCATGAGCTAGCAACAGCGTAGTATTTCCTTCTCCTAAAACAGTAACATTATTTCGTTTTATTACATCATTATGTATATTCATAGCAAATAGTCTCATAGGAAGGAGAAGATATTAGTTAAATAAATTGTTAATAAGTAGATAGTTAACGTATTAAAAAGTTTAGCATATTAAGTTCTATAAAGTCATGTTGATAGATTAACGTGAACGACCGCAATGGTGGCTTTTACGCCTTTCAGGTTCATTCAAAATTTATTAGCTATTAGCTCCCTTGCAATATTTTTTTTCATAACCATCTCTATAAAAGATAAAATTGTTAGAGCCCATTCATAGTGAACGATAATAAGCCAACCATAAAACAGCCAAGTTCAGAAGCTCGCTCAGAGAAAAATAACACCAAAGCATTTACTAGTCTGTTACCAATTTTTGCGTTTATAAAACCCTATAAACTAATGTTAGCTTTGGCATTATTTGCTTTATTGATGACTGCTGCGGTTAGTTTATCCTTAGGACAAGGGGTAAAATTTGTTATCGACAGTGGTTTTATCGCTGGTTCCGTTGAGCAATTACAATCGGCTATTTTAGTGTTGATAGGCCTCATTAGTTTGCTGGCCATTGGTACCTTTAGCCGCTTCTATTTAATGTCTTGGTTAGGTGAGCGTGTTAGTGCTGATATTCGCAAAGCGGTATTTAATCGCATTGTCACTTTGCACCCGAGTTATTTTGAAGAAAATCGTAGTGGCGAGTTAATGTCTCGTTTAACCACTGACACCGCTTTATTACAATCCATTGTTGGTTCGTCATTTTCAATGGCTCTGCGCAGTGTATTAATGTTGATTGGTGGCCTCATCATGTTATTAGTCACCAATTTAAAGTTAACACTTTTTGTTATTTTTTCTGTACCGATTATTTTAATCCCTATGATGATCTATGGCCGTAAAGTCAGAAAATTAGCCGAAAGCTCACAAGATGCCATTGCGGATGTTGGCACCTACGCAGGCGAAATTATTCAAAATATTAAAGTGGTACAGAGTTATACCCATGAAGTTAAAGAGCAGAAAGCTTTTGCCAATGAAGTAGAAAAAGCGTTTATTGTTGCCAAACGTCGCGTAAAACAGCGTTCATATTTAATCGCCATTGTTATTTTTCTAACTTTTGGCGCGATCAGCGGTATGTTATGGGTCGGCGGAATGGATGTTTTAAAAGGTGAAATGAGTGGCGGTGAGTTAGGCGCTTTTGTATTTTACGCTATTATGGTGGCGATGTCGGTGGCAACCGTTGCCGAGGTCTACGGTGAGCTGCAACGCGCAGCCGGCTCTGCAACTCGCTTGTTAGAATTATTAGAGATTGAAAGTGATATCAAAGAGTTAACTTCCCCAGAAGTAGTCAATAATAATGCCCAATCAGTGATCACCTTTAAAGATGTCGATTTTTGTTATCCTTCATGCCCAGATAGTGCCGCACTCAATGATATTAATTTGGCTATTCCTACTGGAAAAATTGTCGCTTTAGTCGGTCCCTCAGGCGCTGGAAAAACCACCTTATTTGAATTATTACAACGTTTTTATGATCCTCAAAAAGGCCATATTCTTTTTAATGATACTGACATAACCCAACTCAAATTAACCGATTTACGCCAAGCAATGGGTATGGTTCCTCAACACCCGATATTGTTCAGTTCTGATGTTTGGCACAACATACGATATGGCAAACCAGACGCAAGTGATGAAGACGTGATTAACGCCGCTAAAAAAGCCCATGCTCATGAGTTTATTGAGCAATTACCGCAAGGTTATGGCAGCTTTTTAGGTGAGCAAGGTGTGCGTTTATCCGGCGGACAAAAGCAGCGTATTGCTATTGCTCGCGCCATTTTAAAAGATCCTGACGTATTATTGCTTGATGAAGCAACCAGTGCATTAGATGCGCAAAGTGAATTTCATGTTCAAGCTGCACTCGACCAATTAATGACCAATAGAACTACATTAATTATCGCTCATCGCTTAGCAACGGTAATTCATGCCGACTTAATTGTGGTGATGGATCAAGGGAAAATTATCGACATTGGCGATCATAAGTCGTTGTTAAAAAGTTCGAAGCTCTATCAAAAACTTTGTGAATTACAATTTGATAAAGCCAATGAAGAAGTTAATTAGCCTGATTACTTTTAATTATCTCTGCTATCAATGATGAAATGTTTCGAAATAAAAATGTAAATTTTTGCTAAGATAGCTACAATAAATGCCGATAACTTAGTATTACTTTCAGCATCACTTATTTTTCTAGGACACAGCCTTTATGCTTAAACGCTTTATTTTACTTTTCATCACTCTTATTTCTTTTACTTATGTGAATCAAGCGAAAGCGGCTGACTATGCGTATTTTGGTTTTGAGCCAGAGATTATTACTAACTACGTGGCAGTTAAAAAGAAAATGGGCTACGTGCGACTTACCGTAGAATTAATGATTGAAGACTCTTCAAACTATGAAGCCGTTGAACATCATTCACCATTATTACGCGACGCTATTATTGATATTATTGGCCAACAACCTGAAGCAAAAATAAAATCGATTAATGGTCGCCATGAAATTCAAAAACTTTGTGAAGATCAGGTCAGAAGTTTATTAACGAAAGAAACCGGTCAGCCATTAATTAAAAAATTACTTTTCACTCAATGGCTAGACAATTAAAAGATAATTAAAAAACACTTAAAAGAATATATTTCACGCGCTAGTTTAATGAACGTTTAGCTTGGTTACCAAACCTCAACCAAGCTAAAAAACACCCTGATATCAAGCCTAATAAATGCGCGGTATTCGCCATATTCACAGGCAGCACATCAACAAAACCAAGTAATAGCCAAAATAATAGAAAACCAACAATCGGTTTAGATAAGGTTAATCCTTTTTCTGGCGCTAACCAGCCTGCCCACCAAACATAGCCGACAACCCCATAGACAACGCCTGACAAACCGCCGAAGTTGGGACCTGAAACCAAAAATTGTCCTACATTCGATAAAATAGCCGATAACAAAAAAAGCTGAATTAGCTCAACTTTTCCCATTACTTGTTCAATACTGCCACCTAACTGCCACCACCACATTGAATTAAAGGCAATGTGTAATAATGAAAAATGAAAAAATACCGGGCCGAGTAAACGAAAAGGATTATCAAAAAACTGTGCGGGCGTTAGCGCAGTAAAAAAATGAATTTCGTTAAAAATGTTTCTTTGCCAACCTAAAATACTGCCCAAATAAACCAACCAACAAAGTATAAAAACACTTAACGTCACTAAACCGGCATGCGCTAAAAACTGCTGTTTAAACGTTGAGATGAATGAAGGGCCATGATTAACAATATTGGCAGTTTCGCCACTGCTCCATGCCGCTTGCTGATACTTTTCATCATGAGGATTATTGATAAAGTCGTCGAAAATTTCTCGTGCTATTTCGTATTTGTCACTCTGACAAAAAATCACAAATTTTTGATCTTCAACTTGTACCGCGCTTTCAATGTTTTGACTCATTAAATAGTTAGAAAAAAGCAGGGCAATATTATGTTGAGTTACACTAACCAGTGGCTCTAGTGACTCTGAGGTTGACGACGAGGAATGCGCCATTAATCGTTTCCAGACGAAACCAAATCAGGGTAGTGCAATTGCCAATCAACAAAACCGCCATCAAGCGAATAAACATCGCTAAAGTCTTGGCTAATAAGAAACTGAGCCGCTTGTTGACTTGAGTTACCGTGATAACAACAAACAACCACCGGTGCGTCTATATCGGCTTCACGGATAAAGGTAGAAATATTATCATTCGTTAAATGAATGGAATCGGGAATATGACCTACTTGAAATGAATTAGGATCTCGAATATCAACAATCACATGACTTTTATCATTAATCACCGCATGTAAATCGCTGATATGCATATGTTTAAAACCTGACTCACTCACTCTTCATACTCCCGTTTTATGACTACAGAGCTAATCCCAGCTTATTTTTCCCAGCTGAGAATCACTTTTCCAGATTGACCTGAACGCATAGTATCAAAACCCTGTTGAAAATCATCAATATTAAAATGATGGGTAATAATTGGCGACAAATCTAAACCTGATTGAATTAAGCTTGCCATTTTATACCAAGTTTCAAACATTTCGCGACCATAAATGCCTTTTATTGTTAATCCTTTAAAAATAACTTGGCTCCAATCAATCGCCATATCGTTACCAGGTATACCTAGCATGGCAATTTTTCCACCATTATTCATATTCGCGAGCATATCGGTGAAGGCCATTGGCACACCTGACATTTCCATACCGACATCAAAGCCTTCAGTCATACCGAGTTCAGACATCACATCTTTTAAATTTTCTTGGCTAACATTTACCGCACGTGTAGCGCCCATTTTTCTCGCTAAGTCTAAACGGTATTCATTTACATCAGTAATAACAACATGTCTTGCGCCAACATGTTTCGCCACAGCCGCTGCCATAATACCTATGGGGCCTGCACCGGTAATTAATACATCTTCACCGACTAAATCAAAAGAAAGCGCGGTATGAACAGCGTTTCCAAAAGGGTCAAAAATTGCGGCTAAGTCATCTGAAATTTCATCCGGTAATTTAAACGCGTTATATGCTGGAATTACTAAATATTCAGCAAAACTACCTTCACGATCAACACCAACACCTACCGTATTTCGACATAAATGGGTTCTACCACCACGACAATTTCGGCAATGACCACACGTAATGTGCCCTTCACCAGAAACGCGGTCACCAATAGAAAAACCTTTTACCTCTTGGCCAATACCAACCACTTCACCGGCATATTCATGACCGACAACCATAGGAACGGGTATGGTTTTTTGCGCCCACTCATCCCAATTATAAATATGAATATCAGTACCACAAATGGCAGTTTTTTTAATTTTGATTAATAAATCGTTATGACCTACTTTCGGCTTTTCCGATTCGGTCATCCAAATACCTTCTTTGGCATGGAGTTTTGCTAATGACTTCATCATGTTCCCCTTAAATTATGCCCATTTCTTTACCGATAGTAGTAAATGCCGAAATAGCTTTATCAAGTTGTTCTTTGCTGTGTGCAGCCGATATTTGCGTACGAATTCGGGCTTGTCCTTTCGGTACAACTGGGAAAGAAAAGCCAATCACATAAATACCTTCAGCCAATAAACGATTGGCCATATCACTGGCAATTTTTGCATCACCTAACATCACAGGAATAATGGCATGATCTGCACCACCACAAGTAAAACCAGCGGCTTCCATGTTAGTACGAAAATACGCGGCATTATCTTTTAAGGTTTTACGAAGGGCATCGCCATCAGCCAACAAATCAATCACTTGAATTGAAGCATTCACGATTGCCGGCGCTAATGAATTCGAAAATAAGTAAGGACGTGAGCGTTGACGTAACCATTCAACCACTTCTTTTTTCGCTGCCGTGTAACCGCCTGATGCACCGCCCATCGCTTTACCTAATGTGCCGGTAATGATATCGACACGTCCCATCACATCACAATATTCATGACTGCCACGACCTTGTTCACCAACAAACCCAACAGCATGTGAGTCATCCACCATCACCATAGCGTTATATTTATCCGCTAAATCACATACCGCTTTTAAGTTAGCGATAACACCATCCATCGAAAAAACACCGTCTGTGGCAATTAATTTGAACCGAGCACCCGCTTCATCCGCGGCAATTAATTGTTTCTCTAATTCTGCAGCATCATTATTTGCATAGCGATATCGCTTTGCTTTACATAAACGCACACCATCTATAATTGACGCATGATTTAACGCATCAGAAATAATCGCGTCTTCTGGGCCTAATAATGTTTCGAATAAGCCGGCATTAGCATCAAAACACGATGAATATAAAATGGTATCTTCCATACCTAAAAATGCAGACAACTTTTGTTCTAAGGTTTTATGGATATCTTGAGTACCACAAATAAAGCGTACTGAAGCCATACCAAAACCATGTTCATCTAAACCCGCTTTTGCTGCTGATATTAATGAAGGATGATTCGCTAAGCCTAGGTAATTATTGGCACAAAAATTAACAACTTCTTCACCGGTATTTACGGCAATTTTTGCTTGTTGAGCCGTCGTAATAACACGCTCTGCTTTATATAAACCATCGGCTTTCACTTGCGCGATTTCATTTTCTAAATGATTATAAAACGCATTTTTTGCTGAAGAATTTTCCACTTTCAGTCCTTATTAATTAATGATGCTTGTTGAATATCATTATCAGCCTAGACGACTTCACAAAAAAAGTGACATTATTTATAAATGTGACAATTTTTAGTGTTAAATTGACATATTTACCTGTCACTATGTATATTAAAGGTGGCTTTATGAAATTAATACGTGAGAAATATTTTGTTAACTGAAAAAGATGAAGAGTTGTTGTCTATTTTGCGCTGCAATGCCAGAGCAAGTATTTCGGATATTGCTAGAGCAACCGATGTTTCTCGCACAGCTATTCAAAATAGACTGAATAAGCTAGAAAATAACGGTGTAATAAAAGCCTATAGCGTTGTGTTAGGTAATGAATATACCAATAAACTTATTTCAGCTAATGTTTCGTTAAAAGTGAATCCTAATCTAAGACAAACCATTTGTATTGCGATGAGGAAAACTCATCAAATTAGCCATATTTATTCTATTAGCGGTGAATATGATTTGCAGGTAACGATTCAAGCTCAAACGTTAGAAAAGTTGAACGAAGTGCTTAATATTGTGTGTTCGCTTGAAGGGGTTGAAAGAACAAATTCATCCATTATTCTTGATACTATTTTCGAAAGGTAATACGCGATTATTAATACATTACTTAGCTAATATATCGTTTAGCCATAATGCAATATCGTGTGAAAGGTAGCGTTTACCATTTAACAATGAATGGCTTTGCCTGATCCCTTTGAAAGTTCTCAATGTAGAACGTTCATCACCATTCCATTCGAATAATTCTTTGGTGGTTTGGTAGGTATTAGCATGATGAACAGAGCCAAGAAAATAAACCGGAATATCAATTAAGTTTTTATAGTGCTCTTTTTCCATATAATTCAATTCGGGCGTGATCATGACAAAACTATTGATGCGCATCTTTTCTGCTAAAAATATCGCTTGTGCAGTTGAACACCCTGCTGAAACTACAGCAACATCGCGATTTTTAGCCACTCTGGTACGTAAATATTGATAAGCGGCCAGCACATCGCTTTGCCAAAATGAAGAGAGTTGTACAAATTCAGTTTGATAAGTAAGAATATCTTTTGAATTTAATTTGATATTGGCATGAGAATATTGCTCTGAAACACTATCACCGTAACCTCTTAAATCTAATGAAAATGCATGCAAACCGTAATCTGATAATTGCTTGGTAAGTTTATCGTAACTACTGCTGTCATGATCACAATCATGTAATAATAAAACGCCAGATTTATCCGCATTACCGGCAAAATATTTACCCGATAACATAAACTTATCTTCAGTGATAAATTTAACCTGATTAACAGTTTCAGGTTTTGCTGCTTCAACGTCGGCATTTTCTTCTTGAGCAAACGTAACAACACTTATAAAACATCCTAAAAGTATTGTGATATTCCTAAAAACTGCGTTAAGTTTTTTGCTCAGATGTGCTATCAAAGTATTTCCCTAATGATTTCAAGCGATGAAATATCAGAATAACGTAGTTTTTAAACATCGGCTAGCTTTCTAATATTTAACCACTTATTGTATAAAATATTATCGGCAATTTTTATAATAGTTTGAGTGATGTCTGAAGTAAGTGCAGTTAACCCAATACAAATTTTCCCTATCTACGTAGAAGCTATTTAGAGATAAAGGAAGATTCGAGTATACTGACGATAATTTCATTTAAAGAATTTCTTTTGTGCGCTATTCATTTGCTTTATTACTCTATCGGATTACTTTACTACTACTTTCTCCAGTTATCCTATTCGTTTTTATCTTACGATCACACAATCATCCCGCCTATCGCCACCGATTAGCAGAACGATTAGGCTTTGTTTCTAAATCTTTTAAATCGCATGGCATTATTGTACACGCGGCAAGTGTTGGCGAAGTTATCGCCATAACGCCTTTTATTGATAAGTTATTAAACGAACATCCAAATACCCCAATTACCATCACAACATTCACCCCAACGGGATCTGCTCAGGTAATGAAAGCCTTTGATGGCAGAGTTCAGCATTCTTATTTACCGTTAGATTTATTTCCTTGTACATGGTTATTTTTAAAGGCGTTAAAACCACAAGCGCTAGTATTAATGGAAACAGAATTATGGCCAAATTTAATTGCGCAATGTCAGCAACAACACATAAAACTGCAATTAATTAATGGTCGATTGTCAGATAAATCGATGGTGAGTTATCAAAAACTCGATTGGTTGATCAGACCTTGTTTGCAGCGTTTTGACTCGATTTTAACGCAGAGTGAAGATAATCAAAAAAACTTCCTTATCTTAGGAGCTGACGCAAAAAAATGTCAGGTTTCTGGTAACTTAAAATTTGATTTACACATCAATCCCGACGTTGAATTAAAGCAAAAAGCCTTGAAAGAATTTATTAAAGATGAACGTCCTATTTGGTTAGTTGCCAGCACGCATCCTGGCGATGAAAACCTTGTTTTATCTAGCTTTGAATCCCTTAAAAAAACGCATGACAATTTACTGCTGATTCTAGTGCCAAGGCACCCCGAGCGCTTCGAGAGCATTTTTCAATTGTGCCAACAGCAAGGTTTTAGCACGGTAAAACGCAGTGAAGAAAAAGCGGTCACAGCAAATGATGATATTTGGCTTATAGATACATTAGGTGAGCTTTTAGCGGCCTGTTCTTTAGCTGATATTGTGACGATGGGGTGAAGTTTTTCAACTATTGGCGGCCATAACCCTTTAGAGCCAGCGCTCTTTAAAAAAGCTATTGTTGTTGGTCCAGATATGGCAAATTTTAGAAAAGTGATGGAACAGCTCAACCTTAAAAATGGCATTGAGCAACTTCAAACAAATATCTCGTCTAGTAGTACCGAACATTCGCTGGCGTTATCACAAGCTGTTCAGCAATTATTAACAGATGAGGATAAAAGAATCACGCTCGGTGAAAATGCTCATCAAGTTGTGAGAGAAAATCAAGGAGCCAGTGCTCGTTCACTTGAGGTGCTTAAGCGACTATTGGCTACGAACAGTTAACTGATCCGAGTATACCAATGTCTGAAGCCAAAATAATCATTGAAGACTATAACCCGCTCTGGCCAAAAATATTTGAGCAAGAAAAAGCGCAACTAACCTATTTACTTGGCAATAATATTAAAGGTGCTATTGAGCATGTTGGTAGTACATCAGTAAAAGGCTTAGCCGCAAAACCGATTATCGACATAATGATTGGCGTGAAATCTCTTGAATCGTCGCTGCACTTAATCACCACATTAACGGACTATGGCTATTGTTATTACCCTTATAAACCCGAAGTTATGCACTGGTTTTGCAAACCATCGCCAGAAGTAAGGACTCACCATTTACATTTGGTTCCTTATTTAAGTCCTTTATGGCATGAAAGAATAAAATTTAGAGACGCGTTAAGAAAAAATCTCGTTCTAGCTGAACAATATCAAACATTGAAATATCAATTAGCTGAACAGTCTGCCGTTGATCGCGAGCAATACACCCAGAGAAAATGGCCGTTTATTGAAAAAGTCTTGATGTCCCAATAGAAGGCAAAAAAAGAGGGCAAAAAAAAGCCTTATAAAAAATAAGGCTGAATAGTCAATATAAAAACTAAAAGGGAATTTATAGCTCTAAAAACACTATTTGAAATGGTGCTACGCAAACAATGCCTTGATCGTTAATTTTTGCATCTATAAAGCCATGCCCAGACATTGCTTTAACTTTAGTTGATGGCTGATAGTTAATTTCTTGAGCCGTAAAATTAGCAATTACCATAATTTTTTTCTGTTGATATGAGCGTGTAAAGACCAACTGTTCGTCATTACTCTCAACAAATTCAATATCACCATAAAGCAAGCAAGACTGTGTTTTTCGCCAATGTAAAAATGTACGGTAAGCTTGCAAAACCGAATTTTCTGACTGTTCTTGTACACTTACAGCATTTTCAATATGAGAATGACTTACCGGCAACCAAGGCGTTGTGCTATCAGTAAATCCGGCATTTACTTGCTTATCATCCCAAGGCATTGGCGTTCTACAACCATCTCGGCCTTTAAAGGTTGGCCAAAAAGTAATCCCATACGGGTCTTGTAAATCTTCGAAAGCAATATCGGCTTCGGTTAAACCCAGCTCTTCACCTTGATAGCTACAGACACTACCGCGTAATGAGGCTAATAATGCATTAAACATTTTACTTTGAACGGGCGAATGCTCTTTATCTGCCCAACGACTCGCAACTCTAGTTACATCATGATTACCAATAGCCCAGCAAGGCCAGCCATCTGATAATTTTTCTTCAAGGGCTTCAACAGTTGAACGAATATATTGTGGATTGCCATCAGGTGTTAACAATTCAAAACTATATGCCATATGCAAACGTTTATCGCCTTGAGTATATTCCGCCATAGTTTGCAAAGAATCTTCAGATGATATTTCACCTAAAGTTACAACATTTGGATATTGATCCATTAAGGAGCGAATTTCTTCCATAAAGGCGATATTTTCAGGTTGAGTATTGTTGTAATAATGGTACTGAAACGCATAAGGATTATCTTCACTAAACCCTCGACCTTGGCGGTCTTCAACCGCTTTTGCTGGGTTATCACGAAGCAATTTATCGTGAAAACAAAAATTAATCGCATCTAAGCGGAAACCATCAACACCATGATCTAACCAGAATTTAACGTTTTCAAGCACCGCTTTTCTGACGTCTTCATTGTGAAAATTTAAATCAGGTTGAGAAGTTAAAAAGTTATGTAAGTAATATTGTTGACGACGCGGTTCCCATTGCCAAGCACCACCACCAAATATCGACAACCAATTGTTTGGTGGCGTACCATCTTCATTGGCATCAGCCCACACATACCAGTCGGCTTTGTCATTGGTTTTGTCTTGACGACTTTCGATAAACCACGCGTGTTGGTCAGAAGTATGGCTAAGCACTTGATCAATAATCACTTTAAGATCAAGCCCTTTAGCTTTTGCCATTAATTGGTCAAAGTCATCCATAGTGCCAAACATTGGATCAATCTCACGATAATCACTAATATCGTAACCAAAATCTTTCATGGGTGATTTAAAGAATGGTGAAATCCAAATGGCATCAACCCCTAGGTTTTTTACATAAGGTAGCTTTTGCACAATACCCGCTAAATCTCCGATACCGTCATGGTTCGCATCCATGAAGCTTCGAGGATAAATTTGATATATTACGGCGCCACGCCACCAAGGTTGATTTTCCATAACAGTCCACTTTTCGTCTACAAAACTAAAATAACTCAATAATGAATTAACTTCATTGCTCGTTATCAGAATGTAACGTTATACTTTTTATTGATGCATTAAGCATAAGTAGCCACCAATTTTTGTGCAATAACACTGCATACGTATGCATGACTATTTAGGCTGTTTTTCGCTATGCATACGTATGTAATTTTTATACTTAACCAATTGATGTTTGTACTATGAGTGCAACCTCTTACTTTTAAACGCACTATGCTAGTGAATTGTTATGAAAAAACTAATTAGAAATAAACTGTCCCTGCCTTTATTCAGCTTTATCATCTGCTATTTTCCATTAAGCTTTTCATTTGCCACCTCCCCAACAATGTTAAATACGGCGAGTTCTCTTGCAACCAATAAAATACTGGCAAAAGACTTAGAGCATTATTCAAAACGAACCATTCAAGACGAAGTGTTTTATTTTGTATTACCTGACCGATTTAACAATGGCGACACTTCAAATGATGAGGGTTCTAAAACCAAGGCTATTTCACAAGGCGGTTTTGATCCGAGTAATAAGATGTCTTTTCATGGTGGTGATCTGCAAGGCTTAACTGCCAAACTCCCTTATCTTGAAGATTTAGGTATCACGGCTATTTGGCTTACTCCAATTTTACGCAACCAAGCAGTGCAAGGCGATATCACTGGTTATCATGGTTATTGGGTATTAGATTTTACAGAGATCGACCCTCATTTAGGGAGCAATGCTGATTTAAAATCATTTATCCATCAGGCACATCAAAAAAATATTAAAGTGTTTTTTGATATTATTACTAACCACACGGCTGATGTGGTGAAATATAAAGAATGCCACGGTGAAGACGGTTCAGGTTGGTCTGAAAGCGGTGAAGCTTGTCCGTATATTTCTTTAGCCGAAATAGCCAAAGGTAATACATACACAACAATCGTTCCAAAAGAAAATCAACACTTAAAAACACCATCATGGCTCAATGATCCTAAGCATTATCACAATCAAGGTGACTCAACATTTGAAGGTGAAAACTCACTTAATGGTGACTTTTTTGGCCTAGACGACTTAAATACTGAATCACCCGACGTTGTTACTGGCATGATCGATATCTATCAAAATATCATCAGTGAATTTCGCCCTGATGGCTTTCGAATTGACACGGTTAAGCACGTTAACATTGAGTTTTGGCAGCAGTTTATCCCAGCACTTGAGAGTCATGCCAAACAACAAGGTATTGAAAATTTCTTCATGTTTGGTGAAGTGTATAGCGGTGACCCGAAAGAGCTTAGTAGTTTTACAACTAAAGGGAAATTACCGTCTGTGCTCGACTTTGGCTTGCAGTCTGCTTTATATCAAACCCTAATTGAACAAAAAGGCACGGACAAACTAGCTGAACTTTTTGCCCAAGACGTTTTATATAAAAATGCCCATGAATTACTGAATTTCACCGGTAATCACGACATGGGACGCTTTTCCTATTTACTTAATTCTCAGAAAAATCAATTTAATCAACAGCAAACCAGCGACCGTTTAGCGCTTGCCACCGCAATCACATTTTTCGCTCGTGGCGTTCCTGTTATTTATTATGGTGACGAACAAGGTTTTGTCGGTGATGGTGGTAACCATGACTCCCGCCAAGACATGATGCCATCAAAAGTAAACAGTTATAACGACGATATGTTATTACTGAGCAATAAAACCACCGCTGAAAATAATTTTGATCAACAACACCCGCTATATCAGCTTTTTTCATCTTTCGCGCAATTGTTCCATCAACATCCGGCATTAAAATACGGTCAACAACAAACGCTATATTCCAGTGAAAAACCAGGAATTTTGGCACTAAGCAGAACATTTGAAGACGAGAAGTATCTTGTTATTTTCAATACTGCTAATAAACGAAAAAAGATTACATCGCCACTCAATGCTAATTATCAATTGATTCATGCGAGTCATCAAGCACCTGAACTTTTACCCGCTAATACAATAGATCAGTACATTTCTGAGTTGGGTTTTGCTATTTATCAAAGAAGGTAGTCTAATGTTAGAAATTGAAATAAGTTAAACATAATTAGGATAATAAATTGACCAAACCCCTGACTATGCGAGCATTTACTCGTAGTGATATAGAAGCAGCCAAAAACATTATCGACGATACTGAAATGTTTCCATCAGAAATGCTTGATGACATGGCAACGCCTTTTTTTGATGATGAAAGCTCGCAAGATTTATGGTTTGTCGCTTGTACTGATGAAGTAGTTGGCGTTGCTTATTGTGCGTCAGAAAGAATGACCGATGGTACGTGGAACTTATTATTAATAGCAATAAACCCCAACTGCCAAGGACAAGGGATTGGTAAACAATTTATGGATTATATTGAGCAACAAATAAAAAATATTCCAGCGCGAATATTGTTGGTAGAAACATCAGGGTTGGCTGAGTTTGAAGCAACCCGAAGATTTTACCCACAATGTGGCTACACTCAAGTTGCCTGCATTCCTGACTATTACGAAGCGGGCGATGATAAAGTTGTTTTTTTAAAAAAACTCACCTAAACAACTCCATTAAACACCGTGAAATAGTTTAATTAAATCAATTATTTCACGATGCTTTTTTGCTTTAATATTTTTCAGCACTATACTCCCATTTAGTACTCCATTTATTCGTTTTAACGCTCTTGAAGAAACATTTTTTAACACTGCTCGTATCCCCTTTTTTCTGCGCAACAGCAATCGCTTCATCTGAGCCTGTCTACTCTGAAGATGATATTTTTAATCTTTCTCTCGAAGAATTATCAAAAATAAGTATAAAAACGGGCAGTTTAATCGGTAGTTCTACGAGTAAATCACCTTCAGCAATTACTATTATTAACCGCAATAAAATAGAAATTTCTGGTGCTAAAAACTTAGCTCACTTACTTGAACAACATGTTCCGGGCATGATGTTAATGACTCATTCTGAGGGTGAAAAAATAGGCCTTCGAGGACAAATAGCAGCGGAAAATTACAAATTATTACTCTTAGTTAACGGTAAAAATGTCACTAATATGGTTTATGAAGGCGTGATTACCGAAATTGATCAATGGGGGTTAGGCGACATTGAACAAGTAGAGGTGATACGCGGCCCTGGTTCTGTAACTTATGGAACAGGTGCTGTTGCAGGTGTTATCAACATTATTACTAAATTTGCCAAAAGTAACTTACCAAAGTGGTCGATAGGTGTAAGCGAAAACCATACTTATAACAGGGGCGGAATCAACTTACAGTATTCAGAAAACATCGAAAACTGAGGACTTTATAGCTTTTTATCTTACCGTAAAACCGATGGCCTTGAAGATCCTGATTACTATAAAGTGAATAGTAACGAACCGACAAATATTCGCTATGTTGGTAAAGGCGAAACGGCCAATGCAAACCCACAAGAATATCAGGCTGACAGTTTTGAACGTCCGCAAATAAAAGCTCATTTTGGCGTTAATAAAGGCGACAATTTCAAAGCTTGAGTGCGATACACGCAATCAGGACGTACGCATGGATTTAATGAAAAAAATTATAAGCTTGATGGCGATGAGGAACAAACACACCAAGCCAATTATCGAAATATACAAACTCGAAGCATAATCGCCTCATCTGATTATCGATTTACGCTAACTGAAAACGCCTCTGTTTTAACTTCGCTTACTTTAGATTCCCAAGAATATATTCGTTATCGCCCCGAAAACCTGCAATTTCCTGAAGATCATTTTAGCAATATCCGTCAGTATGCTTTCTCGCAAAATAGAGCTAATTTTTCCGCACTTTATGATTATAAACCTAGCAACACTTTCAGTTTAGTTACCGGTTATGAATACAGTAATATATTCGTGCGTGCTCCTTGGGGAAAAAGTTCCGATCATCTTTGGATCAAAGAAGGTGTCGATATTATAAGTAGTTTTGAAACAAGTGCTTACTTAAAAGACATGTCGTTAAACGGCAGAGTAAATGTTGATAATGCGGTAGAAGTGGGAAGTGGTATACGCGTTGTTACTCACAGCCATTTGTTAGAGTCAAAATATTCACTATTCGAAAACCAAGAACTTTTTTATGCACATAGGATAGATTCTTCAGACGTTTCAAGCAGCATGTTTTCTCCACGACTAGCCCTAGTTTCAACCCTTGATTCAGATGTCACTATCGTAAGTAGTATTCAAAGAGCGCAACGCATGATGCCGTTACGTGCTCAATATCTTAGCCATTTAGCTGATAACAGCTCAAAGCATGAAACTCTCGACAGTATTGAAGTTTCATATTCAGATACTCAGTTTGAAAATACTACTTTAAATATCAGAGGTTATTACAACGATGTTAGTGCAGTTGGTTATACCGGAGAATCATTAGAGTTTTTAACAGACACTGAATTATTGGGTTTAGAATTTAGCAGTACTTATAAGCATGACAACCTTGAGCTAACGTTTAATCACGCCTACATAAAACCGCTTAACATCCGCATGAACCCAGACTTAAAAACAGGCACTAACCGCAATAACATTTCGTTTGCAGATTATTATTATTATCCTCGTAGTGATATTCCTCTTTTGTTAGAAAGCGAAGGAAACGGGTTTAATAATTGGTCGACAAACATCAGTAAATTCTTATACACGCAAAGCTTCTTAAATCAGCGACTTAAAGCACATGTAAGCGCACAAATTTATTGGGATTTCGACGGTTCTTACGATGAAATGAGAATGTACCAAAAGGCATATGATAATGTTGATATCAATGAGCTTTCAACAAGCGAGCAACTCGCCTTTAGCCAACAGTATCAAGATTTTAGTGTAGAGCGACAATTGTTAGAAAAAGAAAAAGCCTATGATCTCGACTTTAACGTCAATGCTTCTTTAACTTACTATTGGTCTGCAAATCCGACAACCGATGTTCAATTTAAGTTTTACGTAGAAAACATACTGAACTCAAGTTATCGGTATTATGTTAGCACAGGCTCAAGTGGCAGTATTCCAAACCGTTTTCAATACTTAGATAAACCAGTGATGGTCGGTTTATCTATGCAGGTTAATTTTAAATAATGTATCAATAAATTGAGAAGACAAAAGTACATTAATACTTATTGAGGGCTCATCATAATCTAACTGTGTTTTCGACTTGTAAGGTGCGCTAGATGATCCTGAAAGTTTAATCCACATCTTTCAATAAACTGCTCGATGTGCGCTAAATCATACTTATTGGCATCTGCATTTTTAAATAATTGATTGTCAACTTTAGGAAAAACACCATATCCAGCAAGAATAGCATGCCAAGAAATAGGTGGATAAAAGCTAACAACATCAGAATTTACCAAAGTTTGATTTAAATCTTCGCCTTTCATCCATGCTTGAACGATCTTTTTAAGATTATTAGATATGTTTGGATTTCCTCCGTTTCGACGCCAATATTCAGTATCTTCTCTATCCGTTAATCGGTAATGGGCAACAATATAATCTCTAATTCCATCAAAGCGGGCATTTATCTTTTCATTAAACTCAGTTTGAAGGTCATTTTTTAAATCACCTTTACTATATAAATCTATGAACGTTTCAATAGTTTCTTGAACAAAGTGTAATGCTGTAGCCTCTAGCGGTTCGATAAAACCTTGCGATAAGCCAACCGCTAAACAATTACGATACCAATGCTTTTTAACTCGTCCTACTTTCATTGTTAAATGATTCGCTTTAATGGCGCCATCTTTTAAATTTAGTTTATTACGTAATTCTTCTTCTGCCTGTTCTTTAGTACAAAATTCTGAACTGTAAACATAGCCATTACCAGTTCTATTTGTTAAGGGTATGTCCCACGCCCAGCCATACTTCATTGCTGTCGCTATCGTTTGCGAATTAAGATTTTCAGAAGGGTTTCTAGGGGTTGCTATAGTGACGGCACTATCATTAAACAAATTTTCTTTGAAACTAATAAAAGGTACTTTCAATGCTTTCTGCAATAAAATACTCGCGAAACCACTGCAATCAATAAAGAAGTCTCCTTCAACTTTTGTATCGTCAGCGAGTATTAACTGCTTTATATCACCCGAATCAGTTAGTTCTGTAGCAATTACCTTTGCTGAAATATGATTAACGCCTTTTTTTATTCCTACTTCCCGCAAAAATTTGCCAAGAAGTACTGCATCAAAATGATATCCATAACTTATATCAAAAGGAAAATTATTATTACCGATAGGTGTTCTTTGTTTTTCAGCCAAATGAGCGGCAAGAAAAAAGGTGTCCGGCTTACATTCAACATCATGTCCTTTTCTTCTAAACTGAGTATTGTAAACAAAGGCAGGAGCGGTGTGAGCATCAATTAATGAAGTGAAAGGATGAAAGTAATGTTCAAACCCTTTTCGTGTTGACCAGTTTTTAAATAAAATGCCGTTTTTATAACTAGCGTTACATTGGGGCATCCATTCTTCTTCACTAACTCTTATTTTATCAAAAAAGGTTTTAAGCTGCGGCGTAGAACCTTCACCAACACCAATAACACCGATTTCAGGAGACTCAATTAATGTAATTGAAACCTTGTTATCAGATTTGGACCAATGCTCTAACATTAAATGAGCCGTCATCCAACCAGCAGTTCCACCTCCAACGATTACGATATTTTTAGTTTCAATATCATCTTTAGAACCAGTATCCGTCTTTTCGTGTAGCTTAATCATAGCTCAACCATACAAATGTTATTGAATAAGAATTAACGCATCATAATATATGCGAATAATTGGCATAAAAAAAGCAACACCAAGGTGTTGCTTTTTAATGTTTATAAATTTCTACATTTTGTAGTTAACACCAAAATAAACTGTACGACCAAAATACTGGATTGTACCCGTTCTACTGGTATCACCAAAATATGAAATGTTAGGTTCATCTGTGATGTTATCTGCAGATACAACAGCCTGTAAATTTTCAGTGAAGTTATAAGACATTTGCGCAGAGTAAATCGTTTCTTCTTGGAAGTATGCTGATTGCGCACTACCAATGGCAATTTGCTCACTTAAGTAAGCAGAACGGTAACGACCACTTACGCGTGCCGAGAATTTATCATCCCAATCATAAAATAACGTTGCACTTAATACACGCGGCGATAATCCATCAATAGGACCTAGTTGACCATCTTCACCCGGTACCGTTGAAGGTTTCTGAATTTCACTTTCAGTGTATGAAAAGTTTACGTTAGCACCTAAACCTGAGAAATAACCAGGTAAAAAGCTAAATGTTTGAGTATAACCAATCTCAACACCACGCATATAACCTGCATCCGCATTGTTTTCAGCATGCTGATATTCGCCATTTTCCCAAACTAAAAGTTCTCCATTTTCATCTTCTAGTTTATTAAGAGGAATAGTAGGTAAAGCAATACCATTGCCAGCGAAGTCATAATCTTTCTCGGTAATATCACCAACTATGTTTTCAATGTCTTTATACCAAACAGCAAACACGAATGCGCCATCTGTTTCAGTGAAATAGTGTTCAAATGATATATCAAATTGATTTGCGTAAAATGGACGTAGTTTAGGGCTAGTAGAACTGTCTAAACCAATATAATTACGGCCATCACCATCTCGGTTAACATCAAATTTAAAATTACCACTATTTGCCATAGTCGGCATTTCAGGGCGCGACATTACTTTTGCATAGGCAAAACGTAATTGGTCATCATCCGTCACTTGGAAATTCAAGTTAAATGAAGGTAAAACATCGCTATAGCTTTCGCTGATTTTTTCACGACGCCAGTCACTATTAGAACCACCTACATCATCATAAACAACATCGCCATTACCAGAACCGACATTAACTAAACCGGTACTACTTTGTTCAGAGTCAACATATCGAATACCAACATTACCTGTTAATGGTAAGCCAAATAACTCTGTATCAATGTTTAATTGTGCATAAGCGGCAATAACATCTTCTTCTACAATGTTACTTTGAGTCATAGTCCAGCTATGTTCCCAAGTACGAACCGGTGTACGGTCAAGTCCAGGTAACCAAGCATTCAAAATTGAGTTGTTATTTACAGACAGGAAGCTAGGCATCCCTGTTAAATCACCGCCAATAGAAGTAATAGAAGAATTACTGCTATCCAACATATGCGGAGCAAAACGTTCTACTTCTATTGGATTACCTTGGTCATCAACACCAGCATAAGTAATGTATTGACCATTACGCATGTTACCGTCAGTTGTACCATACAAGAAACGACCACGACCTAATTCATAATCACGTGTCGATACACGTGCACCAAATTCTAATCCGCTGAATATTTCACTTTCCAGAGAATATGCAAAATCAACGCGAAGTGCATCTGAAGAATTAGATTCTATATGAGGGTATGACTCGGCACTAGTCACCATCATGTGAGCAGTATCGGTAAAGTCTTGATTAAATTCTAAGTACGGATTATTAAGTCCATTTAATTGATAACTTAATACAATGTTGTCATCAATAATTGGCGTTGCAGCACTAGAGTCTTCAAAATATGCCATACGCATAACTTGATCTTTATAGTTTTCATCACCTTCAGAATGAGAGAAGTCAAGCGTCATCAACAAATCATCATTGATATCCCACTCACCTTTAAGGCCAAATGCTGTTGACTCACTTTCAGTCGTATTATCATCCGCTTGTGTTTGAACATTCAAATCACGAGAAGATCCTTTGTAAGGAGGAGCTAATGCCGTACCATTTGGATCACGATAAATTGTACCGCCAACCAGAGCACCATTAGAATACAAAGGATTATCAATTAATAGCGTAGAGCTCTACGCTATTAATTGATAATCCTTTGTATTCTAATGGT
>JAQWHO010000188.1 GCA_029249355.1 Thalassotalea sp. | reverse complement strand
GAGGAAGACCCCCATATTATCATTTCTGATATCTAATTCATGGGTCCCTTTAAATAGACGAGAAAAGGTTTCACCTGAATCGTAATTTAAATTACCTGAATCGCCATTGTTTGAGTAGGTACCTTCACCCTTCCAAATAACAGCATTATTAGGGTTAGCGTTTAAAGAAGGATGATAGTTAGAAAAATCAAGACCATTATTCAGGTTATTTGATTTACCAACGGTATCGCCCCAATTTCTATCTTCTACTCGCCAACTTGCACCGACAGAAAATGTTGAATCAAAGCGAATATCAAAATTCCCTAATTCAAAATTTGATGCATATGCTTGTGAAGTTGCTGAGCACATTAATGCAGCCGCAACACCAATAACCAATGGTTTTTTAGTAAACCTTTTGATTGAGCTTTGTTTCATTACTCTCTCCCCAGACCCGAAACAGTTATTATTGTTATATTTTTAATCTTTCTACATTACGTTAATAAGTGAAGACAAATCCTACTCATCAACCAGACACTAGATTTAATATAGTAGTATAAAACAATAATTGCATCATTTTTGAGGCTAATCAAGTGATAATACCAATTGTTAAGAGACTGTATTTTAATGACTTGCACACAATATTAGCACAATTAAAAAAAGCCGTTTAAAACACCTGTTTAAAACGGCTTTTTTTTGTTCTTACATTTCTCAAAACCTTTATACGCACTAATGATTCTAAGCAGTAAGTACCAAGTTTGCTGACAAGCACAAGATGGTCTGACCACTGTTTAAAGCAATAACTCTAATCAAGCTAATTTATCTAAAGAAAGAAACTTATTATTTTGCGTTTTTAAGCAAAAAAAGCCTTTAACACCCGTTGGTATTAAATATTTTCTTAAATGCATGGCCGGAAATTGTACTGTTTTACCCTGCGTAGTTGTAACAACAATGTCTTGAATCTTTCCTTGGTAATAAGGTAAGAAGTCATTGGTTGAAATATTGATTGAAAAAAAGTAATCCATGGCACTAGCATTTCAAAGCAGCATCTAGCTTTTCTTTCAAGTCTTTTGAAAGCTTTGGAAGATCTGCTAACTCTTTTAATTGAGCCTTCATCATCTTTTGCCTATCACTGTCAAAACGCTCAAATTGGATCAAAGGAGTGATTAATCGAGATGCGACTTGCGGGTTGATTTCATTGAGAAATTTCAACTGTTTAGTTAAAAATTGATAACCTTTTCCTGTCGGACAATGGAAATAGCGTGGATTATAATGAGCAAACGCACCAACTAATGAACGGGCTCTATTAGGGTTTTTCAAGCTAAATAATGCGTGCTGTTCCATCTTTTCAAGGTTTGTAAATATTGTGTCGCTATCTAAGGCTGCCTGTATAGCAAACCATTTATCCATAACAAGCGGTGTATCGTACCATTGCTTTTCAAAGTCAGCCATTAGCTTGTTATAACTCACATTATAATTTTTTGCCGAAGCTGACAAAGCCGCAAGTGAGTCAGTCATATTATCTGAATCCTCATACTGCTGAGCAACAAGGTTTTGATGCTTAGGTAATTCAGTTAAATAAGATAAACAAATATTTTTAAATGCCCTTTCGCCAATTGATTGTCCATCGTTACGATAAACTCTGCCATTGAGTGCCTGATAATTTACTAAGAATTGTTCTTGAAGCCCTGCTGCTAAAAATACTTTTACTTGTTTGATAGCATCTAACAAGGTAATTGGATTTGTCATAGAAACTTTATCAATCAATTCATCAAAACTGGGAAGCGTGAATTGCTCCGCCTTTAAAGCGGGATCAATATCTGACGCTAAAATCGTTGCAAATGCTGTTATTAATCGTTCAGGTAAAATAAAGTCGCTATTTTCTACTAAAGATAATATATAGCCCGTGAGCAAACTCTGTCCTGCATCCCAACGATTAAATGCATCACTCGCATTTACCATCAAAACTTCTAATTCATTATTATCTTGTTGATATTTAACTTTTACTGGGGCACTAAAATCAGATAAAAATGCAACAATCGGTTTACTTTGATAGCCGTTAAATTGCCACGTTTGCTCAGTTTCAGTTAACTCTAGAGAATGTTGAGTTTTAACTCCGTCGCTAATTAATTCAATCTTAATAGGGATATGTAAATCATATTTAACCGGTTGAACATTACTTGGCGCGTTTGTTTGTTTCACTTTCAAACTAAACGTTTGTTTATTTTCATCAAACGTTTCAATTACCGTTAATTCAGGTGTGCCCGATTGACTATACCAACGTTTAAATTGCTGAAGGCTTATGCCTGATGCATCAGACATCGCATCAACAAAATCATCACAGGTCACTGCCATTCCGTCAAAACGCTTAAAGTATAAGTCCATCCCTTTTCGAAAATTTTCTTTTCCTAAAAGTGTATGGATCATACGAATAACTTCAGCCCCTTTTTCATAAACCGTTAACGTATAAAAGTTATTCATTTCTACTACTTTTTCAGGACGAATAGGATGCGCCATAGGGCTAGCATCTTCAGCAAATTGTTGAGCGCGTAACACTCGTACATTTTGAATACGAGTAACAGCCGCTAAATGCATATCAC
>JAQWHO010000187.1 GCA_029249355.1 Thalassotalea sp. | reverse complement strand
CGTGAAGGGCAGCCTGATTTAGACTTAAGCGTTAATTTACCTGGGCAGCACAACGTATTAAATGCCTTAGCCGGTATTGCTGTTGCAACCGATGAAGGTGTTAAAGATAACGCTATCGTCAACGCGTTAGGCAACTTTGCTGGTATTGGTCGTCGATTCGAGCAGCTAGCAAACTTAACGACAAACGAAGGCCAAATGGTACTGGTTGATGATTATGGTCATCACCCTAGAGAAGTAGCCGCAACGATTAAAGCGATGCGAAATGGCTGGCCAGAAAAACGCTTAGTGATGATTTTTCAACCGCATAGATATTCTCGAACGCGCGATTTATATGAAGATTTTGTCGAAGTATTGTCTCAAGTCGATTGTTTATTATTACTTGATGTTTATGCCGCAGGCGAAGCTGCTATATCAAGTGCTGACAGTAAAAGTTTAGCTCGCAGTATTCGTCAGAGAGGCCAAATTGAGCCGATATATGTTGGCGACATTGGACAATTACCTGAGTTATTAAAAGCGCAATTGCAAGATGGCGATATGGTGATCACACAAGGTGCAGGTAATATTGGCACAATTTCACGTCAATTAGCGGTTAACCCTTTATTTATGGAGGGAGAAAGTGCCTAATTCTATTGCTAAGCAAAAACAAACCGATATTCAAAGTGAAAAAATTGCCGTGTTATACGGCGGTGATTCTGCTGAACGCGAAGTGTCTTTACGTTCGGGGGAAGCTATTGCAAAAGGCTTAAAAAATTCAGGTTTCGACGTGGTGCTTGTTGATACTAAAGGTTATTGCTTATCACAATTAAGTGAATTGAATGTTGATCGTGCTTTTATTGCGTTACACGGGCGCGGTGGTGAAGACGGCTGTGTTCAAGGTGCGTTAGAGTTTATGGGCATTCCTTACACAGGTTCAGGTGTTTTAGGCTCGGCATTATCTATGGATAAAAATCGTAGTAAACAAGTGATGCAAGCTATTGGCTTACCAACAGCGCCTTTTGTCATTGTCGATAAAGCAGAATACAACCCAGATAACGTTACCAATATTCTTGCTCAATTGGGCGGAAAAGTCATGGTTAAACCAGCTCATGAAGGTTCGAGTATTGGTATGGCAATGGCCGAGACTACTGAACAATTGAGCGCGGCATTGAATTCCGCATTTGTGTTTGACGATGAAATTCTTGTAGAAGCATGGATAAATGGTCCGGAATACACCGTCAGTATTCTTGGCGATGAAGCTTTGCCTGCTATTCATATGGAAACGCCGAATGAATTTTATGACTATGCAGCAAAATATCAATCAAATACTACGCAATATCATTGTCCATGCCATTTATCAGCTGCTGACGAGTCTGAATTAAAATCGCTTGCATTAAAAGCCTTTAAAGCAACGGGTGCAAAAGGCTGGGGACGTGTTGATGTTATGCGTAACGAAAACAATGAGTGGCAAATATTAGAAGTAAATACAGTGCCAGGTATGACTGAAACGTCATTAGTACCAAAAGCGGCCAAAGTGCATGGATTAAATTTTTCGCAGTTGGTTTGTAAAATTGTTGAGTTGAGCAAAAATAAAGGTTGTATTGAAAAGAATAAAGCAGGTGATTACTAATAATGACGAAAAATAACGGTCAAATGTCAACATCACAAAACAATGAACAAGCATTACATTGGAGCTTCTGGCTAGGTGTAAGTTTTTTCGTTTTGGTGATTGTTGCTATTTGTTCGTTGGGTTGGTTTGTCACAGATAAAATGTCTAAAGATGAATCAGCACCTGTTACGTCAGTCGTTATTAGCGGTGAAATGAATTACACACATAAAGAAGATATTGAACAAGCGATTGATGCGATTAACTTAAGCAATTTTTTCAATGTCGATGTGAATCAAGTACAAAATAAAGTTGCCAATTTACCTTGGGTATATTCAGTATCGGTAAGGAAAAAATGGCCGAATGAATTGAAAATTTATGTCGTTGATCAAACTCCAGTAGCGTATTGGAACGGAGACTTTTTGATTAATCAACAAGGGGTGGCATTTCAAGCTGATATCACGCGAATTCAACATCCATTACCGGCTTTTTATGGACCAGAAGGTAGTGAAATTGTCGCTTTAGAAAATTATGTCAATCTCAGTGAATTACTAGATTACCGCACATTAGCGATAGATGAGTTGGTGTTATCTGAACGTTTTTCGTGGCAATTAACCTTGAATGATGGTGTGACGTTAAATTTAGGTAGAGAAGAACGAGTTCAAAGAATTCAAAGATTTATGGATGTATATCCGGTAATTAAAAATAATAAAAAAGCAGATCAACAAGTCGATTATGTTGATTTACGGTATGACACAGGGCTAGCCGTCGGCTGGAAACCCTTAACTGAAAAAGAAAGAGTTTAACGTTAATGTCAAAAGTGAATGAAAGAAACCTTGTAGTTGGTTTAGACATTGGAACATCAAAAATTTCCGTCGCGGTCGGAGAAATTACGCCTGACAATAAATTAAGTATTGTTGGTGTGGGTAATCAACCGGCTCGAGGTATGGATAAAGGTGGCGTTAATGATCTTAATTTAGTTATTCAATCCATTCAGCGTGCGATTAACGAAGCAGAATTGATGGCAGATTGCCAAATTAGTTCGGTGTATTTAGGCATCTCAGGTAAACATATTAGTTGCCAAAATGAAAACGGTATGGTGCCTATTAACGACAAAGAAGTGATTCAGGAAGACGTTGATAATGTAATCCATACTGCTCGTTCTGTGCCAATTTCAGCTGAACGAAGAATGCTACATGTCTTACCACAAGAATATTCTATTGACTGTCAAGACGGGATTAAAAGCCCTATTGGGATGTCTGGCGTGCGTATGGAAGCAAAAGTTCATATTGTGACTTGTGCAAATGACATGGCAAAAAATATCGTTAAATGTGTTGAACGCTGTAATTTAAAAGTTGATCAATTAATTTTTTCAGCATTGGCATCAAGCTATGCAGTAGTAACTGAAGATGAAAAAGAGCTCGGTATATGTGTGGTAGATATTGGCGCAGGAACGATGGATATTTCGGTGTTTACCGGTGGCGCGCTTCGTCATACAGCCGTAATTCCTGTTGCTGGAAACCAAGTCACTAGTGATATCGGTAAAATTTTTAGAACACCATTAAGTCATGCTGAAGAAATAAAAGTGCAATATGCGTGTGCACTTCGTCAATTAGTGAGCATGGAAGAGAATATTGAAGTGCCTAGTGTTGGTGGTCGTCCTGCTCGTTCAATGTCTCGCCATACCTTAGCGGAAGTTGTTGAGCCAAGATATCACGAGTTATTTGAATTGATTCAAGAAGAATTAAGAGAAAGCGGTTTAGAAGATCAGATTGCTGCCGGTTATGTATTAACGGGCGGAACTTCAAAAATGGAAGGCGTAGTTGAATTTGCAGAAGAAGTTTTTCAAATGCCAGTACGTGTAGCCGTACCTCAAGATGTTTCGGGGTTAAAAGAATATGTCAATGATCCAACATACGCAACAGTGGTTGGTTTATTACATTATGGCATGCAGGCCAGTGAACAAGTAAATAATGAAAGTAAACCAAGCGAAGGTGTTGCAAGTATTGGCGCCAGAGTATTAGCGTGGTTTAAAGGCGAATTTTAATTGTAGGTGAGTGATCAATTTGGCTTATCGCAATTTTATGTAAAGAAGTACAAAGAAGTATTTTTAAAAAGAAGTTTTGGTGGAACAAAACGATAATAATCGGAGAGAGAAAAATGTTTGAATTGATGGAAGACCATAACGAAGAAGCAGTCATTAAAGTGATTGGTGTTGGCGGCGGCGGCGGAAATGCTGTTGAACACATGGTATGCCAAACCATTGAAGGTGTTGAATTTATTACGGCAAATACAGATTCACAAGCCTTAAGAAATTCATCAGCGAATGTTACTTTACAGATGGGTGCTGATGTTACTAAAGGTTTAGGCGCAGGTGCTAACCCTGAAATTGGTCGTCGCAGTGCAGAAGAAGATAGAGAAACTATTAAGCAAACCTTACAAGGTGCAGATATGGTTTTTATTGCTGCTGGTATGGGTGGTGGTACAGGTACTGGTGCAGCACCTGTTGTTGCTGAAGTTGCTAAAGAAATGGGCATTTTAACGGTTGCAGTTGTTACTAAACCGTTTCCATTTGAAGGTAAGAAGCGTATGAATTACGCAGATCAAGGTATTGATTATTTATCAAAAAATGTTGATTCTTTGATCACAATTCCAAATGAAAAACTTTTAAAAGTTTTAGGCCCAGGAACATCTCTTTTAGATGCTTTTAAAGCTGCAAACGATGTTTTATTAGGTGCTGTTCAAGGTATTGCGGAACTTATTACTCGTCCTGGACTCATAAATGTGGATTTTGCCGATGTTCGCACGGTTATGTCTGAAATGGGTACAGCAATGATGGGCTCTGGTATAGCATCAGGTGAAGACCGTGCTGAAGAAGCAGCAGAAGCAGCAATTTCAAGTCCTTTACTAGAAGATGTTGACTTAGCTGGTGCTCGCGGCATATTAGTGAATATTACCGCTGGCATGGACATTAGTATTGATGAATTTGAAACGGTAGGTAATGCCGTAAAAGCATTTGCCTCTGAAAATGCAACGGTAGTTGTTGGTGCAGTAATTGACCCAGAAATGACTGAAGACTTACGTGTCACTGTAGTAGCAACTGGTATTGGTGCTGAGCGTAAACCTGATATCACTTTAGTGAATCCGGCGCCTGCAATGGAACCTATTGCCGTTGGTCAAGAATTTATTGCTAGTCCACAAGCTGAGGTAAGTTCTCAACCAATAACGATGCAAGAAGCTAATGCTCAAGTACAAAAAGTACCTGCAGCAGACTTAGATAATTATCTAGATATTCCTGCATTTTTAAGAAAACAAGCGGATTAATTCATTTAAAAAATATTTAAATGAATTAATAAAAGCTGAGGTTTTGATTTTATTGAGCTTTTTTGCTATATTATGCGCCCGTCGATATCTGACGACGTATTCTAAGTAAAATTTAGGCTTAAGAAGGCTGTTTATGATTAAACAACGTACAATTAAAGAAAGTATTTCAGCAGTAGGTGTTGGTTTACACAAAGGCGAAAAGGTGCAGATTACTCTCCGACCTGCGCCAGCAAATACGGGTATCGTATTTCGTCGTGTAGACTTAAAACCTGTGGTTGATATTAAAGCGACGCCAGAAGCTGTTGGTGAAACGACTTTATGTACCTGTTTAGTGAATGAGCAAGGCGTGCAGATTTCCACCGTCGAACACTTGCTATCTGCTCTTGCAGGTTTAGGGATTGATAATCTTGTAATAGATGTTGATTCACCTGAAATTCCAATTATGGATGGCAGCGCACTACCGTTTGTGTATTTAATTCAATCGGTAGGCATCGAAACCTTAAATGTTGCTAAACGATTTATTCGTGTAACTAAAACTATTCGTGTTGAAGAAGGCGATAAATGGGCAGAGTTAAAACCTTATCAAGGTTTTAAAGTAAATTTTGCCATTGAGTTTGATCATCCTGTTATTGCGAATACTTGCCAAACAATGAGCATGGACTTATCAAGTTGCTCATTTATTAAAGAAATTAGCCGTGCGCGTACTTTTGGCTTTATGAAAGATATCGAATTTTTACGCTCTCATAACTTAGCCTTAGGTGGTAGTTTAGAGAATGCGATTGTGCTTGATGAATACCGTATGCTCAATAAAGACGATTTACGCTATGATGACGAATTTGTTAAACATAAAATATTAGACGCCATTGGCGATCTATATATGTGTGGTAGCAGTATTTTAGGCGAATTAAATGCCTTTAAATCAGGCCATGGCTTAAATAACTTATTGTTACGTGAAGTCTTTAAACAAGTTGATTCATGGGAATGGGTCACTTATGAGAACGAAACAGAGTCGCCAATAGAGTTTCAAGAAATCAGCGCTAATCAATTTTAATTAAAAAACTCTTCTAAATTAAAACCAGCTATATTGAGCTGGTTTTTTTATGCCTAAAATTTACGGTGTTTTCCCAATGAAACTAATGACTTTTATTGGCTAAGCTAGCAAGTTTTTGTAATTTTTTCTTTAAGCTTTCTGGAGCATTCTCGGCTATTTCATTAAGTTGTTGAGCGGTCTTTTGTGAAATATTTCGTACAATTGGAGGATTTAATTCTTGTTTTATCGGTTGTTGATTTCTATAAGGCGACACTTTAATTTCAATCTGATTAAATTCTCCAGCTGATACCTGCGCTAATTTTTGACTAATATTTACACGTTCAAATTGTAGTCGTTGCCCCCATGTGGCGGAAATAACTTCAATAACAATAGAATTTTGTTTGAAATTGGCAATATGCCACACTTCTGCTGGCAGGTCGGGGCAGGTTTGTCGTACAATATCTGCTAGAATAGTTAAAGAGTTGGTTTTTGCGGCTATTTGTGCCAAAGTGCCCGTTGATGATTTCATCAAGCTAGAAGTGTCGCTTGGGTTTTTTGTTTTTCTAGCCATAAATCAACCAGTTATATTTAATTGCTCATGATGTGTTGAGCAATCATAAATGAAATAAAGAGTCTTATGAGTTTAACACTACTATATCGCGGAAAGAATGTTAGATTTTCAATGAAATTAAATAAATTTCATTGGTTATCTGCAATTCTAGTTTTTGCCATAGTATCAGGCTTTGTTGTTCATCTTCTCATTTCTTCAGACGCTCAACCTAATGCTCCCCTTTACAGCTTAAAAAACAATACCATTGAAACCAATGAACCTAGCGATGTAAATAATCAGCAAGTCGTTGCTTTAACAATGAAGTTAGCTGAATTACAGAGCCAAGTATTACGTTTGAATGCACTCGGTGATCGTCTTGCTGAACAAGCAAATATTCCAGACAATGAATTTAATTTTTCGACTTTACCACCAAGTGGCGGCCCTATGACACAAACTCAGGGTAGCGAGAAAAGAACGTTGGTTGAATTGTTGGCAGATATTTCAAAAGTTGAATTGGAATTGTCATTTGAAGAAAAACAATTAAAAATGCTTGAATCTATAACATTGGGTCACCATATAGAAAATACGAGTTATTTATCTGGTAGACCTATCAAAAAAGGATGGCTTTCATCTTATTTTGGTACGCGTAAAGACCCGTTTAATGGTCGTCCGGCAATGCATAAAGGCATTGACTTTGCAGGCAAAGAAGACGCCGATATTATTACAACGGCATCAGGTGTTGTTACATGGGCTGATAAACGCTATGGATACGGTAATTTAATAGAAATAAATCACGGTAAAGGGATAAAAACCCGATACGGTCACAATAAAAAAATATTGGTAAATGTGGGCGATGTTGTCAGTAAAGGACAAGTTATTGCAAAAATGGGCAGTACAGGTCGTTCAACCGGCCCTCATGTTCATTATGAGATCCTCCGTAATAACGCTCAAATAGATCCAATTAAGTACGTTTATCGAAAAGCTAAATAGTTTTTTGAATATGATATTTTTTCTGTGATCGGCTTAGGCCGATCACTTTTATTTTGAAGCAGAAGATTTTCTTCGCGATTTTATAAAGTGGTTAAAACACGATGTTTGTAAATATAATGACAAAATTGTTTGGTAGTCGTAATGACCGATTAATCAAACAAATGCAAAAAGAAGTAGTAAAAATAAATGCACTAGAGCCAGTGATTGAAGCACTGAGCGATGATGAATTAAAAGCTAAAACGGCTGAGTTCAAAGAGCGTATCGCCAATGAAGAGTCTTTAGATAGTTTAATACCAGAAGCATTTGCAGTCGTTAGAGAAGCAAGTAAACGTGTCTTTGGTATGCGCCATTTTGATGTGCAAATGATCGGCGGTATGGTACTTAACAACGGTAAAATTGCTGAAATGCGCACTGGTGAAGGTAAAACGTTAACGGCTACTTTACCTGCCTACTTAAACGCATTAACGGGTAATGGCGTTCATGTTATTACCGTGAATGACTACCTTGCTAGTCGTGATGCTGATTGGGCTCGTCCGTTATTCACCTTTCTAGGTATGACCGTTGGTTGTAATATTCCAGGGATGTCACCGCAAGATAAACAAGCCGCATATCAATCAGATATTACTTACGGTACCAACAATGAATTTGGTTTTGATTACCTGCGTGACAATATGGCATTTTCACCCGAAGAACGTGCTCAAAAACCATTAAATTTTGCCATTATTGATGAAGTTGACTCCATATTAATTGATGAAGCACGTACGCCGCTTATTATTTCGGGCCAAGCAGAAGATAGCTCAGAGCTTTATCGTTTAATTAATACGGTTGTTCCAACATTAAGTCAGCAAAATGAAGAAGATAAAGACGAAGAAACCGGTCAAAAAGAAGATTTTGTTGAAGGTGATTTCACTATTGATGAAAAAGCGAAACAAATCTATTTGACAGAAAAAGGTCAAGTTCGTGTAGAAGAAATCATGCAAGAAAAAGGCTTGATTGAAGATGGAGATTCGTTATTCTCAGCAAGCAATATTACCTTATTGCATCATGTAATGGCTGCGCTTCGTGCGCATAAATTATTCCAAAAAGATGTTGATTATATTGTTAAAGAAGACGAAATAGTTATCGTTGATGAACATACAGGTCGTACGATGGAAGGTCGTCGTTGGTCTGAAGGTTTACATCAAGCTGTAGAAGCGAAAGAAGGCGTTAATATTCAAAATGAAAACCAAACGCTAGCTTCAATTACTTTCCAAAATTTCTTCCGTTTATATAACAAATTATCAGGTATGACAGGTACGGCTGATACTGAAGCGTTTGAGTTTAATCATATTTACGGTTTAGAGACTGTGGTTATTCCTACGAATCAGCCTATGATCCGTAAAGATATGTCTGATCTTATCTATTTAACCTCTGAAGAAAAATTTGAAGCAATACTTGAAGATATTCAAGACTGCGTCAAACGTGGTCAACCGGTTCTTGTTGGTACTATCAGCATTGAAACATCGGAGTTTTTATCTTCATTTTTGAAAAAAGCTAAAATTAAACACAAAGTATTGAATGCTAAATTTCATCAACAAGAAGCTGAAATTGTGGCTGATGCCGGTAAAGTTGGGGCGGTAACTATTGCTACCAACATGGCTGGCCGTGGTACGGATATTGTTCTTGGTGGCAACTTTGATGCGATTGTCGAAAAAATAAAAAATCCAACCGAAGAAGCTATTGCCAAGGCAAAAGAAGCATGGCAAATAGAACACGATAAAGTGCTTGAATTAGGCGGTTTGCATATTGTAGCAACCGAACGTCATGAATCTCGTCGTATTGATAATCAGCTACGTAGTCGTTCAGGTCGTCAAGGTGATGCCGGTTCTACACGTTTTTAC
>JAQWHO010000186.1 GCA_029249355.1 Thalassotalea sp. | reverse complement strand
GCAAATATTGGCAACGTGGCGATAGCATTAGAAACCTGATCATTAGATGTTTTCAGTGTTTCATATCTGACATAACTATCATCTACACTGCGTAATTTACCCATAGAACGGTCGGATATATTCGCCATTTTATATAGCCCGTAATTAGTACCGTTTGCCAATATACAGGCGATCAGATCTTCTTTATTTACGGGTGACTTTTCTTTTGTTGCAGAAATATGAGTGAATGAATTTAAGTAACCTGTCTTTTGATCAACAAAAAGCATCAGTTCAACAATACCCATGTGTTGAATTTGATTGTAGAGAGGATTTTCTATTGTTTGTTGCCAACGACTGTTAGGAATTGACCACTTGAGTTCAGTCTTACCAGGAATAAACTCTACATACTTATTATCACCGCTAAAGATATGTTCGCTTGCTTCCTTCAGCTTAACTTCTAGTAGTTGGCTCTTATCGGCCAATGTTTGATTAATGGGTGTAACTAGCTTATCAAGGCCAGTGTTTTCAATGATTATCTCTTTTTGCTGCCATTCTTTAGGCTGTATAAGATCTGATATTAAACTTCGATTATTAACGCTTTCTTTCACTGTTAAGCTATTGCTGTGAAATAATTGTTCTGCTTTACGGTAAAGGAAATACTCGAATCGATTAGCAATTAATTTGGTATTTTCTCCTTCCAAATACTCGCGGTCATGTTTTGGTACCACATCGAGGTTAATCGTTTGAATAGCTTTAGATTCGCCTAGTTCAGAGTGCGCCATAACGTACTGCTCATGGAGTTCATCTTTTAAATGAATGAATTCAATATCGATAGACATAAATAATGAGCGAATAAGTTTTTTAATTTTACTGGATTGTTTATCAATAAATTGCCATTCGTACTGACGTCCATCAAAGTCGTTATTATCTAGGTGATCACTTAATAGCTTAATGCTATCGGCTGGAATCAATTCAAAGGCTTTTTTACGGACATCACCAAAGGTTAAATCATCGTCCATATCGGTATCGATGAAGTACTTCAATAAACTACCAGCGGATTTTAATTTGGTTCTAACAATGTTTACATCTTCAACAATGCGTTGTTTGGCGTAGCTTTTAGCTGACTCGGTTAACTTTCTGAGCAAGTAAATAAATGCAGCAACAAGGTTATCGTTAGTTTCTCGGTACCTGAAGAACAAATAACAAACGAGATATAAAATGGTTTGGCTATCTGCGTGTCTTCTGAGTTTATAAACGGACTTATGCTTAACCAGTGAGGCATAGTATTCAAGGTTCTTCGGTGATAATTCAAGTTCAGCAATTAGCGATTTAATTTCTGGATAAAGCGAGCGTATGATTTTATGCGTCTTCAGCTCTTGGGTGATTTGGCTCGTTGAAAAGTCCTTAGCCATTTTCTTTAACTTGGCTAAGTCAGTAAAGGTATTATTTGATTCAAGGAGTTTAAGTAGTGTTACTCTGGTACCTGAAGATAAACTTTCATTTAACACTGTTTCAATACGGTTACGCTCATTTGATAATACCGCAGAAATAGTATCTTGCAGCGTTGTATACCCTGCCAGTGCTATTCTGTTCTGACCAAAGTAAGCAATACATTCATCGAAAACATACCTTGGCTCAAGGTTTATTTTTACAACGTCATTAAGCCTTTTTAAAAGCGGCTCTTTATCTAACTTACTTTGATATGTTGTAAATCCTGTATATTTTAATAACTTATTAATCAGCTTGGTTTTTGTTGTTGGTGATAAATCATCAAGAGACATATCTTTATCGCTGAAATACTTGGCTCTTACATAATCTAAGTCACTTCTGACTTGAGAAAAGGAAAAATTAAATACTATTGGCCGTGACCTAAAGTAACCAAGTAGTAAGATAAAATACACTCTGGTTTCAATGCGTCTTAATTCGTTGACAAGCCTTTGAGTTTCACTATCCAATGAAAAATAATCGTCACGATCTTTACGGTTGAAATTGGGTAAGGCATAGAGTTCGTTGATTTCTGATTCACTAAGAATTTGTATACGCTTGGTGTTTGATGAAGAAATAGTGGCAAGCCTTTCTTGTTATTTTTAATAACCATACCTTAATCAATGAGATTAAAGTTTACCAGCTCACTACTAAACACTACCAAAATACTGATTTAAGCTCCTAAAGTGGTAAACTTTTCTTGAGAGAGTTTACCACTTGGTAATGTTGCTTATGAATACTAATGCCGATTTCGATGGGATGGGTTAAATAATACAAACTGTGTTATTCAAGGGGTGAAGTCCAATGGTACGAAAAGTTACTCTAAGCGTGAAAATTCAAGCTAAGGTTAATTTCGAGGGGATGGGCGCAAAACCCCTTTAAGCGCGAGGATATAATCCGCTTTTTGTTTTATGATTTGTTTCGCTATTGCTTGCTGGCAGCTCATAGCATCGAGCGTAATAATACTATTTTCAATATCCAGCATGGTCAGTAATTCAGGTATGGCGGTGATTTCATTTGTTTTGCTATCAACAGCTGTTTGTTCTAATACTAATTGATGTTGGCAGATCCATGCACTCACAGTATGCAAGGCACTTTTTCTATCTTTTGTTGTAAATGAACGACGTGCAGTCTTTCCATCAATGGCAATAATATCAGCACCTGTAGTTTCAATAAGTGATGATATCCAAGATTGAAAGGCATTTTCTATTTCATCTTATTTTAGTCGGCAGATGACACGAGCAATGGTGTCATGCCTTGGGATACCTTCATCGAAAGCGCCGTATTTTTTTAACCAATCAAGCTTTAGGTGCCCAAAGTCTTCAATATCTTCCCAGCCTTCGGCACCAGACTGTACAGCACTAATGGACAATAGGAGAATATCGATAAGTTCATGCTTTTTATAGCGCTCAATGCGAGGGTCTGATATAGAATTAAAGTGTTTCAGAAAAGTAGCGCTCATATTTAGTGACCAAGGTGATTATTATGCCTTGATCTGATCGCTACTTGGTCTATCAGTTCAATTTATAATGATCTTGCCGTGATCCTGTCCCTGTTATCTATAAATTAAACCTTGCAATACGGGAAAAGACCATATCTAAACTAAAAAAATAAAGTTGAGAAAGGACTATTTGTTAAATCAAATTCAACGTTTATTGCCTATCTTTCTTCACAAGCCTGTATAAAGTTCAAACTAAATACCTCCTAAATTCAGTCAGTGAATAAAAAAAGTAAAATTATTTTAAAAAAAAATTGCAATATTATGCTATTCAATAAATAATTACTTAATCGATTAAGCTTCGATTAATGCAAGTTGTTTAGAATAAGTTGCAAATATAACTATATTTAAATTTGAAACTATGGGGTAAAGATAATGAAACATACTAAATTTAGAAAAAATAAAATAAGTACAGCAATTGCGATAGCAACGATAAGCCTAAGTATGCCTGTTTTCGCAGAAAAAGTTGATGAAGTTGAAAAGAAAGTAGAAACGGATTTTGAACGAATTGTTGTCACAGGTTCACCCGGTGGAAGGTCTCAAATTGAGACAGCGGTTTCTGTAACAAGCTTAGATACCGATGCGATTGAAGACTTTCAGCCTAGCTCTGAATCTGAAGTTTTTCGTATGATTCCAGGTATCCAAGTTGCAGGTACTGCTGGTCCAGGTGGTAACTCAAATATTGCTGTTCGTGGTTTACCTGTTGCAACTGGTGGCTCACCATTTGTACAAATTCAAGAAGACGGATTACCAACAGTTTTATTTGGTGATATGAACTTCGGCAACAATGATTATTGGACACGTTTTGATGCATCAGTTGATCGTGTTGAAGGTGTTCGTGGTGGTACTGCAGGTACTTTTACCTCTCAAGCTCCAGGCGCAATTATTAACTACATTAGTAATCATGGCGATGTAGACGGTGGTTATATCAAACTCAATAAAGGCATTGGCTTTGATGAAAATAAAATTGATTTCCGTTATGGCGGCGAAGCAAGTGACTCAGTATATTATCATGTTGGTGGTTATATTAAGAATGGCCGTGGTCCTTTAGATGCTGGCTATGAAGTTAGTAACAGTGCTCAAATAAAAGCAAACTTAACGAAATACCTTGATGACGGTGATAGCTATTTAAGATTTTATTTAAAATTAGCTGATACCCAAGAACCAAACTATACTGGCGCACCGGCATTGGCTAATTACGATGGTAAATCTTTTAGTAACATTAAACCTTACCCTGGTTTTGACGGTAGAACACAGTCTAACTATTCAATTCATAATCAAAATTTCAATATCGTCAATACTCAAGGCGATCTTGAAACAGTTAATATGTCTGGTATCACGACTAAAGCATTCGCTATTGGTAATGAATTCCATTATGAATTAGAAGATGAATTAATTTTAGATAACAAATTCCGCTGGACTAAAATGAGTGGTGCGTTTACAGCACCATTTTTGAATCTAGGTAGCACAGCAAGTGTTATTGGCTCTACTGTCAATGGTAGTGAAGTTGCGGAAATTCGTTATGCAAATGGTCCAAGTGCAGGTCAAATATATAACAAAGAATATCTTAACAATAACACCAATGTTAGAACGAATATGGACGATGTTGGTAGCTTTGTAAATGACTTAGCAATTAGCAAAGAATTAGAGTTTGATGCCGGTACATTAAGCCTTCGTGGTGGTTACTTTTACTTCAAGCAAGACATTGCTTCTGACTGGCACACGAATAGAACATTTTCTGAACTAAGTGGCTCTGATCCAGCTATGTTAGATTTATTTGACAGTGCAGATAATCAATTAACAGCAAATGGTATCGCAGGTTTTAATGATAACTGGGGCGATTGTTGCTCACGTAATTACGACTTAGCATATACCAATACAGCACCGTATGTATCATTAGATTTTGAAGCTGATGACTTTACCTTAGATGTAAGTACACGACGTGAAACAGTCGATGCATCAGGTTGGACTGTTCAGGGTGGTTCGGTTGTTCAAACAGATGTCAATGGTGTAATGATCCCTGCTTTGCTAAGTAATGGTGCACGTGAAAGTCTAGATTATTCGGAAAGTTACACTTCATGGACTGTAGGTGGTTTATATAAAGTAAATGAAGATAACAGTGTTTTTTCCCGTGCGTCAGAAGGTGGCCGATTCAATAGCGATCGTCAAATTGTTAGTGGAAAAATAAATCCTGATGGTTCCTTAAATGAAGCAGGTAAAGCTGCAGCCGTTGACTTTGTAAATCAATATGAAATTGGCTTTAAACATCGTGGTGATATTTTTGAAGGAGATGGCTACTATACACTTGAAGTAACATTACTAAAAGGTGACTTTAAACAAAGCACTTATGAGTTGTCTGCAACTAAATGTGGTGGTGCAGGTGGTTGTATTATTGATGCAGAATATAAATCTCAAGGCGCTGAAATTTTAGGTACTCTTAATTATAATGGACTGACTATTGTTGGTAACGCGACAGTTACTGATGCTGAAAAATTATCTTCAGAACCAGGGTCCTCATGGACTAGAGCGGATGGTATTCCAGATATAATGTATACCGTTTCCTCTAATTATGAAATTACTGATGAATTGCAAGTTGGTCTTAATGTTACTGGTCAAACCGACTCTGTTGATAATGCTGGTAATGAATGGCCTGCAGCTATGACTTTTGGCGGGCATATTAGATATGATCTGACTGAAAATCTTCAAGTTGGTATTTCTGGATATAATTTAACCGATAAGTTTGACCTACGCGGTAATGGGGGAGCGGTAAACACTTCTGGAAGCCAAGCCGTTATATCAGGAGCTCCTGCTATAGGTAGAACGTTAATAGCATCAGTGAAATTTAACTTTTAAAATTACACGTTAGCTTTAACAAACTTAAAATGGCAATGCTTAATAGCATTGCCATTTTTTAATTGGTTATTGCGTAATGATACAAGTAGACTTAATTGATTACAGGTTACCTGACTACTTGTATTTTAAAATGAAGGTGTCGTAATGAAATCAAATAATCAAAGAATTAGAAAAATTGTCATTGTTGGCGGAGGTACCGCTGGTTGGATGACAGCAGCTGCATTAAGTAACGCTTTACAAAAACAATGCCACATTACTTTAGTTGAATCAGATGACATTGGTACCATTGGTGTTGGTGAAGCGACTATTCCTCCTATTAGATTATTTAATCAAACTTTAGGTATAAATGAAAATGAGTTTGTGCAAGCAACTCAAGGAACGTTCAAATTAGGCATACAATTTGTTAATTGGGGACGTAAAAAACATCAATATTTCCATCCCTTTGGCAGCTATGGCCGCCAATTTGATATCGTAGATATACATCACCATTGGCAACAAGCATATGAAAAAAATAAGGCAGAGAGCCTAGATAACTATTGTATGGCTTGGGCTGCAGCGGAAGAATGCCGTTTTGCACCACCTATAGCGGATGCTAGAAATGTACTTTCCACTTATGAATATGCTTATCATTTTGATGCCGGCTTATATGCAAAATTTCTTCGCAACTACTCAGAAAAAAAAGGTTTAGAACGTATAGAAGGAAAAATTTTTAACATTAAACAATCCAATGAGAATGGTTTTATTCAATCAATAACGCTAGAAAATGGACTAACAATTGAAGGAGATTTATTTATTGATTGTACTGGCATTAGAGGTTTATTAATTGAAGAAACCCTTAAAACTGGCTATCAAGATTGGTCTCATTGGCTACCTTGTGATCGTGCTTGGGCAATACCAAGTGAAAGAACTAAATTAACCCCATACACTCGTTCAACAGCTCATACCGCAGGTTGGCAATGGCGAATTCCATTACAACACCGAACAGGTAATGGGCATGTTTTTAGTAGTAAGTTTATGGCTGAGCAAGACGCACTAGATATTCTAATTAATAACCTAGATAGCGGTCCTTTAGCAGAACCAAGATTAATACCGTTTAAAACAGGCAGAAGAAATAAATTTTGGAATAAGAATGTAATTGCAATTGGCTTATCAAGTGGATTTTTAGAGCCGTTAGAGTCAACAAGTATTCATTTAATTCAAGCGAGTATAGCTAAGTTATTAGCACTATTTCCAACGCGTGATTTCGACCCTTTTGTAGTCGATGAATACAACAGAATTGCAATTAACGAAATAGAGAGCATTCGCGACTTCCTTATCCTCCATTATAAATTAACTGAACGTGACGATAGTGAAATGTGGCGATATTGTAAATCTATGGCTATCCCTGATAAATTAAACTATAAGATAGAACATTTTAAACGTTTTGGGCGATTAATTAGAGATGACATGGACTTGTTTGGTAACGCAAGCTGGTTAGCAGTGCATATAGGGCAATTAAATTATCCTCAACATTGTGATCCTTTAATGCAATATAGAGCGGTAGATGCTGTAGATTGGTTGGGTAAACTATCTAAAGCAATGTCAGTATCGGCTAGCAGACTTCCAACTCATGAAGACTATATTAATCGTTTTTGTAAAGCTAAATAGTGATAACTACTGATATTAAGAAGAGTCCCTGAGAACACATTTAACGGCTTTTGTACAAAGGGAGTGGTTTTTGAAGGTGTTACCTTCCAAATACCAAGAGCTCTAATCAAGGGCTACTAGCTAAGGCATTAATTTCAAGACCCATGGCACTTATAATACACTCAGCAATAAACTGTGTGATTCATAGACATCCTTTCACTATACTTGGGTG
>JAQWHO010000185.1 GCA_029249355.1 Thalassotalea sp. | reverse complement strand
TTTTTGTTTTACTAGATTCAAGATTAAACGTACTAAAATCAGCTAACCATACTTCACAGTGTTGAGCCGTTTGTTTATGGAAAACTATTTGTATAGCATCAAAAGAAAATACAGGTGAGCCAAAATAGTATTCACCGTTTGCTGTTAAGGTTTGTTTTCGTCCTGTCGATAAGTTTTGAACAATTAAAGAGGGGGTTACATTAGGAGCTTTATTCACATAAGTTAGCCAATGGCCATCTTTACTAACGTCAAATTCATCTTCACTACCACTCTCATGAGAAATAACTTCATAGTCACTAAAAGAAAAGACGTCTGTTTTTTTTACCGTTATGTTATTACTGGAACCCTCCAGTAGATTGAACGTTAATAAGAAAACAGCAAGGAGAGCAACAATAACCAACCAAACCCATTGATTGCGATTTGAACTTGTCGTTTTTGGTAAGGGATCGGCACCAGTGTTTACACTTTCCAAATTTTTTGAATGCTTATCTTGTTGTGGTATTGACAACGGTGGCTTTGTTGAACTGTGCTGATTTCGTTGAATATCCTGCAATAACTGCTCATCTTCGATAACATCTACTAATTGTGTAAACCTGTAACCTCGTTTGGGCACGGTAATAATGACTCTCTTACCGTCCTTACCACATCCTACAAGTTTTCTTACTTCCGATATTACAGAAGAGATAGTACTCGAGTCCTTGTGTGTGGTTCCCCATACTTTTAGCAACAACTCATCGTAGCTTACCGTTGAACCTCTGGAAGATATCAAGGTTAATAAGCAGTTGTTTAATCTAGTAGGAAGCTGTTCGGAACGCTCATCGGAATAAATAATTTCTTGGCTGTCTGGGCTGAATGTCCAATCTGAACATTGATATATTGTCATTTAGTAAGCATTCCCTTCACATACAAGCCTTTAAATTATCCTATAAAGAATGAGCATTTTCAAAACTACAAAATACTTTTTAACGCTTTATCATCTAGCTAATCTCTAGTGTAAAACCAATGAGTGCTAATACTAAACCTACTCCCCCTATCGAATTCCCGCGCCCAATGACGACTCCAAGTCGCACCAATGCTTTACTTACGCCTATAATAAGGAGAATAATTATGGTTATCACAGTGAAAAATACATTAGTTATAAGGTTCATTGATTGATCCCAAATAGATAAACAAATTGTACTGATAACCCAGATAAAAATGTAACTTCCTACCCAAACAATTGAGCTCTTAATAGTTTTAGGTTTTGTTTCCTCAAAGTAAGCCCTTAGTCTCTCTGAAGTTATAGGAAAATAAAGCTCGATAGCAACTAAAATCAGACCAATTAATTGAATAAAAATAGATCCCCATTGTATTAAATTATTGAACATAATTTTTTATTCCAAATTGTATGTAATCTTTAGCGGATAAACTCATAACTCTATCTCATAAAGTAAGGCTTAATAAGATTATAAAGTGTTCACAATCAATTGCGCTAATAAAGTTAGCATAACGTCATTGGCTATTAGCCATTAGTAAACAATATGATAATTAAGCAGTTTCAGCATTCTGTAGAAACTCTGCCATTTCAATTAACTGCTCTCCAATAATATAACCCATCGTCCACTTTACCCAAGGGGTCGTAATATTTTTATAGTTTAGTCGTGACAAAAACCAAGCTGTAACGATAAATAAAACTGCCGTTGATACACTATAAAACATTACCATTTGTTCACTTAAACTTTGATATAAATCGACACCAAATAGCACATCAAAACCCAAAAATGTATATGACATATAAAACGCTACTGATAGTAAGACTAATCGAGTAGCTTGTAGTTTATGCGAACAAATATTATATATATTTTTCTGTAACGCCTTGACCGGAGCTGAATAGTCTAATTGCGATATCAACACTATTTGACCAATGTTAGCTGCAAAACCAACGATGGCAAAAATATTTAATATCATTGCAGATATGGTAGGTGCTGAAAAAGAAAAGTCGCTCACAATATACCGCCACAATGAAACAATAATAATGAAAAAGAACACACTCTCAGCAATGCGTGAAATTATCATATTTCTCATTTTTTTCATTTGTTGATTAACTTTAATAGAAAATAATAATGGCTGATTAATTTCAATTGACATACTTGAAACTTCATCTTGGTTTTCCCATGTATGTTTTAAACTATCTAAGTTCATTTTAATGCTCCTGATCTTTAAATTGTTCGGCTAATGTTGCTTTAATACGTCCGATTCTGGTTGCGACATTGGTTTTACTAAGCCCTAAATTACTGGCAATGCTTTCATAAGACTCACTTTCTAAATACAGAATCATAATAGCTTTGTTTAGCTTATCGAGCTGACCAATAAAGCGATATAATTGTTTGATTTCTTGACTTTTATCTTCTTCAACAGTTAAATCTGCAATATGAATAAATTGCTCATTATCTAGGTTTGGTTTATCTTCTCGTTTACTATCTTTTCGATAAAAAGAAATAGCGACGTTTAATGCAATTCGATACATCCATGTAGAAAATTTATATTCCTTGTTGTATTTATCAATGGCTAACCACATCGCTGTTAAAATATCTTGTGCTAGATCTTGTCGGTCATCTTGATACTGACAATATGAGTTAACCACTTTATAAATAATGCCTTTATGCTGATTCATTAACCGAGAGAATTCGATTTCTTTTTTTGAATGTGCTTCATTCATTTAACCTTCCTATCTAACTGATTCGATTTTATCCATTCTTTAACTTGTTTCATCGCTAAAACATCATGGCGAACCCCGTTATGTGTTTGGCCTTTTATCATGTGAAATTTTCCTTTACTGTAGGTATCAATTGCAGTCTGGTAAGCACTAGCATTAAAGGCTTCATCATTTTCTCCAACAATAACTAATAACGGTTTATCTACCGACTGCAAGCCTTGTTTGTAATCGTTAGGAGACATGCTAGCGGTGCTTCTAAAACTATATTTATTCAAACCCATTTCAGCAGGCAAGTTAAAAAAGAATACCGGCATATCATGCCATTTAGTGATATTTAGCGAATTTAACAAGGCTAAACCAATCAATCGAGAAATATCTATCGCCATAAATGATTCATCTTGCTGCCTTGCAGCATCATCAGGCCAAACATTCGTTGGTGCATTGTCGCCTAATTGAGGTGCAAACAATAAATAACCATCGATATCTGGAACGTTTTCTTTCATCGCATACCTAAGTGAAATTCCACCACCCATTGAATGGCCAGCAATAATTATTTTTCCTTCTGGTTTTGATTTTTTTATTTGCTTAATAACATCGGCAACATCATCAACATACTGGCCAATATAACTGACATCCCCAGGATTCCCCTCAGAAGAGCCATGCCCTCGT
>JAQWHO010000184.1 GCA_029249355.1 Thalassotalea sp. | reverse complement strand
ACGGGGTTTTTAGTTCGTGAGATATATGGCGAATAAAGCTCGACTTTTGTAATTCTAACGCGTGTAATCGAGCTCTCATTAATTCTAATGCATCGGCTATTTCTTTAATTTCTTTCGAGCCCGAAAACGTGATTTTTTGTTCAAAATGACCTTGCTCTAATCGATGGATTTTTGTGGATAATTGTCTTAATGGACGAATAATTAAGAGAATGAATATACCAGCAATAGCGATGGTTATTGGAATACTGAGCAAACTATTGAGCATTGTCGACCTCAAATTGTCAGCCGAGTTTTTCATATTTTGTGCATGTGAGCTAATTAACTCATTACTACGAAAATTTATCATTTGACTGATCGACGATAGTGCTTTGAAATCATCTTGCAGCACATCGAGTTTATTTTTATTAATGTTATCAATGATGTTTTTTTGCAAGGTTAACTGATTAATTTCTCTCAAAAATTGCTGACTTAATTGATTTAATTGTTCGTCTTGATAGATCACAATATCAGTCGTGATAATATCAGTGAGTTTATCTCTTTGTTGGGTGAATTGTCCGTATAAATCTTGTTCTTCTAAGACAACAAATTGACTAGCAAATCGTTGTAACTTATTCATTTCAATACTGAGTTGTCGGTTAATTTTTACTAAATCGGCAACACCTATAATGGCAGAACTACCTTGTTGTGAAAGTTTATTAACTTGATTGGCGCCATAAAGTAACGCAAAGGTAAGCGGTAAAAGTACCAAACTAAAACCAATCAGTGTTAGCGACTTTATTGATAGTTGACGAATACCTGAAAAATTAAATAACGTATTTAACTGCCATTTTCTCACCTGCTTATTCAATGATTTTCCTTTTTGTGTTTCTTATATGACTTTCTACAAAGTTATAGCTGCACTTTTACGGCATTTCAGGGATAAAAACAACAGTGTCTCTAAATAGAGACAGGTGAGTTTTGTTTTCAGGTTTATCATTACTTATTGATTTTTATATTAAAAATATTTCAAGAGTCAATTGTTAAGACGATTGTTTTTTATTAATAATTTTTACTGTCTGCTATTGGCAACAGTTAGTATTGATGGGTTTAAGATAATTCATTTTAAATCAAAGGTTTAACTAGTTGGTACATAGTGTGCAATACCTTCTGCGTATGTCTCATGTTAGAGATTACCGTTGATAACAAAAATGAAGGATAAAATAATGGAAGCAATAAGTTTAAAGAAAGTAACTGCTGTAGTTTTAACATGTGTTATAGGTTCATATTTCGCATCTGCAAGTGCAGATGATGCCAAACTAGAAGTTAAAACTGACGTTAGTTCTGATGTTAAGGCTGATGTAGTAAAAGTGATTTCCGAAGCAAAAACACCGAGCAAATTTGCAATGTTAGTTGAAAAGTTCGATTTAGATAAAGATGGCTTATTAAGCAAAGCAGAAATTGAATCAAGCAAAAGCGAAAAATTATTAACTGTTTTTTCAAAAATAGATTTGAATACAGATTCAGGTATTAGTGAAGCTGAATTTAATCAGTACATAGCAAAAGTTAAGTAATACCATTTTGAATAAAGAAGTGACCTCTAAGCCTTTAAAACCTCGTTAAGCGATCACTTTCTTATATGGATTGGTATAGACCTTTGATAATACACATCAATTTGGTTTGCCTATTCCCCCTTTTAGCCGGCTGTATTTCCCAACTTCAGTCGGCTCTTTTTTTAAGGTAAAAATAATGAACGATATGCAACGGTATATTAAAATAGACGATTGGTTTTTTGAAATTAAGACTGTAAGAGCGCTTAAATCAAAAAAATATGGTGATAAATACAGCGCCATTGCCAATATTAATTGTAATGGCGATGCAATCTATGTCGATGGTTTGATGGCATCAGAAGATAACCCCTACACTTATCATGATTTTCAAACGTTTAAAAAATTCTGCAGTAAAATGGGTGTCAAAACAGCACATTTTGATCGCTTTAAAAATGACGAGTTAAAATCCCAAAGCGTTATTATTCAACCCGAAAAGCAACAAGCGATATTACAGTTAGTAAAATAACTTGGTAAACTATTGATAACATTTTGCTATTCAGTGTTATTACACTTTTATGTCGATATCACATACTCGATTAGATCGTTTTATTGGTGAACATTGTCAAATAAGTCGTCGAGATGTGCGATTAATATTAGCTCAAAAACGACTTCTAGTTGATGGTGAGGTCGTTGATGATATTGCTTTGATTATTAACAAGTTTTCACATATTCAATTAGATGGTGTAACACTGCAAAAGCATCAAGCACATTACATTATGCTGCATAAACCGGTTGGTGTGGTATGTGCGACTGTTGATAAGCAACACAAAACAGTCATTGATTTACTTGATCATCCCTCAAAAGATGAACTTCACATTGTTGGCCGTTTAGATTTAAATACCTCAGGGCTCGTTTTACTCACTAATGACAGTCGCTGGTCTGAGCGTTTAATGTCACCAGAGCATAAAGTAGCCAAAAAATATCTTGTTAAGCTTGAACAGCCTATCACCAAAGAACAATCTCAACGCTATATAGAAGCATTTGCAAAGGGAATGTATTTTGCCTTTGAAGACATCACTACATTGCCAGCAAAATTAATGACAATCGACGAATATAGTGTTGAAGTTAAACTTTTTGAAGGAAAGTATCATCAAATAAAACGTATGTTTGGCCGTTTTCAAAATCCTGTTATTGGTCTTCATCGTGAGTCAGTTGGTTCACTTGTTTTAGATGAGAACTTAGCTATTGGTGAGAGTCGTTCGTTAACCGCTGATGAAGTTGAAGATATATTTATTGAGTGATTTTTTAATTAACGGATACAGGTGAGCATGTTCTACTTATTCTACTTACCTAGATTCAATCTACCGGCTATTTTTCCTAAAGTCAGAGGGGAGTTCTCCAAAAAATAAGCGAAACTGTTTACTGAAATAGCTGTGATCGGTAAAGCCCGTTTCATCGCCTACTTGAGAAATAGGGGTATTAGTTTCTACGAGTAGGCGCCGGGCATTTTCTAAGCGAATTTCATTAATAAATTGTTTTGGTGTTTTCGCCAAATATTTTTTAAAGCGTCGTTCTAACGCGCTTACTGATAAATGCGCCACTTCAGCTAATTCGTCTATTGAAAAATGTTGATGATAATTTGCGCGAATAAAATCAACGGGTACTTTTACCGCTTCAACACCTGATAAGGCAATCGTTTGTTTTTGTAAATGTCGTGTTATGCCATACGAGCCGATTATTTCTCCAAGATTGTTGGTGATTGATCTTTTCGAAGTCGCATACCAAGCAGCATCGCCTTTTTCTGTCATATTCATTTCTAATCGTTCCGTGACACTTTGTCCGGCTAAAATTTTATTATCATCGCGAATAAATTGTTTAGCCAAATGAGCAGGAGAAAAATCAAAATCTGTTTTTCCTACTATTTTCTTTAAACCTTTCACTCCTTTATGATCAATAAAGGCTTGATTGGCATGGATGAAATTGTGGTTTTTATCTTTTATCCAAAACAATACCCCAGGCAATAAATCAAACATGGTAATTAATTGCTCGCCACCCATTTGCTCGATAAATTTTGATACTTGTTTGTCATTCATAGGTCATCATTCCTTAGATGCTTTTATCATCTTAAAACTTCAAACGCCGAATTTGTTGCATTTAAAACCGATTTATTAATAACACATTTTTCTTACTAGCTCCTATAGTAAATAACAAGTATTTGATAGTTAGTTTGGATTTATCTTAGTGAATAAAATTCGTATGGGCATGGTCGGCGGTGGCCAAGGAGCATTTATTGGCGCCGTTCATCGTATAGCCGCTTCATTAGATGGCGAAATAGAACTCGTTTGTGGTGCTTTTAGTTCGACTAAAGAAAAAAGCGTTTCGTCAGGTTTATCGTTATATCTTGAAGAATCAAGGTGCTATGAAGATTACTATGAGATGTTTAAGCAAGAATTGTTATTGTCTGAAGATGAACGCATGGAGTTTGTCGCGATTGTCACGCCAAACCATTTACATTTCCCGATCGCAAAATTGGCCATTGAGCATGGTTTTCATGTGATGTCAGATAAACCGGCAACTCTGAGTTTGGCACAAGCTTATGAATTAAAAGCCGTATTAGAAAAACACTCGGTGCTTTATGGTTTAACCCATACTTACAATGGTTACCCATTGATAAAACAAGCCAAGTATCTTATTGAGCAAGGTGAGCTAGGCAATATCGTCAAAATCGTTGTTGAATATAGTCAAGGGTGGTTGGCTTCAAAATCAGACGAAACTAGCAAACAAGCGAGCTGGCGATTAGATCCGGAAAAGTCAGGTATTAGTTGTTGTATGGGTGATATTGGTGTTCATGCGGCAAACCTTGCTGAATATGTTTCTGGTTTAAATATTAGTGATATTTGTGCGGATTTAACTGCTACGGTTGATGGCAGAACGTTAGATGATGACGGCACCGTATTGTTGAAATTTTCTAATGGCGCTAAAGGACTATTACTGGCGAGCCAAGTATCTGTAGGCGATGAAAATAATTTAAAACTGCGAATTTATGGTGATAAAAAAAGTATCGAATGGTCACATTTATCGCCTAATACCTTGTGGTTGAAATCAAATGATGAGCCAACACAGCAAATTAGAGCAGGTGTTGGAAAAATGTGCGAAGCAGCACAACAAGCACTGCGAACTCCTGCAGGACATCCCGAAGGTTACCTTGAAGCATTTGGCAATATTTACCTTAATTTTGCTAAACAAATTCGCGCTTATCAAAACCATGAAATATGTGATAACCATACTTTTGATAAACAAGCCTTTGATGTGCCTGGAATTAATGAAGCGATCCGTGGTATGGCATTTATCGAAGGCGCCGTAAAAGCAAGTCAGTCCGAAATTAAGTGGCATCCTTTTATGCCTAAAATAGCGAACAAGGAAGCCAATTAAATGAGTCAAAATTCTTCACATCCTACTCAAATAAAAGGGCCGGGAATCTTCCTCGCACAATTTTGCCAAGATGATGCACCGTTTAATAATTTAAAAGATATTTGTGCTTGGGTTGCTAGTTTAGGCTACAAAGCGGTGCAAATTCCGACATGGGATAAGCGTTTATTTGATTTATCACTGGCGCATGAAAGTAAAATTTATTGCGATGAAGTGCAGGGGATTGTCACCGATGCGGGGCTAAGTATCAGTGAATTATCCACACATTTACAAGGGCAATTAGTCGCGGTACATCCTGCTTATGATAAACAATTTGATGGCTTTGCTGTTAATGAAGTGAAGAATAATCCACAAGCAAGAACAGATTGGGCTACTGAACAAGTAGGTATGGCAGCAAAAGTAAGTGCTAACTTTGGCTTGGCTGCACATGCTTCTTTTTCTGGAGCACTGCTTTGGCAAACAGTTTACCCATGGCCGCAACGACCTGCTGGTTTAGTGGAAGACGGCTTTAAAGAATTAGCGAAACGTTGGTTACCTATTCTCAATAAATATGAAGATGCTGGCGTTGATGTTTGTTATGAATTGCATCCGGGTGAAGACTTACACGACGGCATAACTTTTGAACGATTTCTGGAAGCAACTGGAAATCATCGACGCGTTAATATTCTTTATGATCCCAGCCATTTTGTCTTACAACAACTGGATTATTTAGCGTTTATTGATATTTATCATGAGCGTATAAAAGCATTTCATGTCAAAGATGCTGAATTTAGACCAAATGGTCGAAGCGGTGTTTATGGCGGTTATCAAGATTGGCAAAATCGTCCGGGGCGTTTCCGTTCACTTGGCGATGGCCAAATAGACTTTAAACAAATTTTTAGTAAGTTAACGCAATACGGTTATGAAGGGTGGGCAGTTTTAGAGTGGGAATGTTGTTTAAAACATCCTGAAGATGGAGCTAAAGAAGGCGCGCCATTTATTGAAAAACATCTCATTAGAACACCTGAACATGCTTTTGATGATTTTGCCTCGAGTGGTGAAGATGCTGCGTTAAATCGTCAAATACTAGGTTTATAAAGGTTACCTGTTGAAACAGGTACTATTAAATAAAATAGGAATGAAAAATGTCAGATCATATTAATAAAAATAAGCTATTTATTGCGAGCTGTTTAGCGCTCACAGTAACAGCGATGACTTTTGCTATTCGAGCAGGAATATTGGGGCAACTTAGCCAAG
>JAQWHO010000183.1 GCA_029249355.1 Thalassotalea sp. | reverse complement strand
GGGCTGCGGAAGCTTTAGCGCGAAGTGGTATTGGCGAAATTACTTTAATTGATCTTGATGATATTTGTACAACCAATATTAACCGTCAAATTCATGCACTTACAAATACAGTTGGCGAAAGTAAAGTCGATGTAATGGCTGAGCGCATCAAACAAATCAACCCAGAGTGCAAAGTGAATTGTATTGAAGACTTTGTTACGGCAGATAATTTATTTGAATTATTGTCAAAAGGTTATGACTATGTCATCGATGCTATAGATTCTGTGAAAATAAAAACAGCTATCATTGCCCATTGTAAACGTAATAAATTACCGATTATCACTATTGGCGGAGCTGGTGGGCAATCCGATCCTAGCCAAATACAGTTGACTGATTTAAGCCAAACTTACCAAGATCCCCTTTTATCAAAAGTAAGAAACCAATTACGCCGAGAATATAATTTTACCCGAAATACTAAACGTAAATTTGGCATAGAGGCAGTATTTTCTACGGAACAATTAATGTATCCAGATGAAAGTGGCGAAGTTTGTCATGCAAAGCAAACACAAGAAGGGACAATGCGTTTAGATTGTAGTGGTGGTTTTGGCGCTGCCACGCATGTGACAGCGAGCTTTGCCTTTTTTGCTGTTGGAAAAGTGATCAATAAGCTAATCAAGAAAAATCGGCTTAATTTAGTATCTGATATTGCTATAAAACACTTTGACGAATTTTCTTAACTATCGCTAATAAGCCATTGCCCCGTGATGGACTTAAATGCTGAATAAGGCCTAGTTCTTTAAAATAAGTATCAATATCAAATTCTGTGATTTGTTGGGCCGTTTTATGATTAAACGCTGCTAAAACAATTACTAATAAACCACGAATAATCTTTGCGTCGCTGTAGGCAGAAAATGAAAAAATATCTGTTGATGATCTTGAAATTGATAACCAAGCAGCACTTTCACAACCTGAAATCAGCGTTTCATCACAACGTAACTCTTTTGACATTCTAGGTAAAACCTTACCTAACAACATGATCTCGCGATGTTTAGCATCCCAACTTTTTGCTCGACAAAACGTATCTAAAATTCCGTTGGCTTCGTCTTCAGAGCCTATTTCTTCATATTCAGATTTGTTGCTAATAATGCCTGCTTCATCCGCACCATTTTGTAATATTCCCGTTAAAGTATTAATAAAATAATCCACTTCGGCTATTGAATTATAAGGAGCTAAAGACACTCGAATACATCCGGGTAATGAAAAGGACTCCATTAATGGCATAGCACAATGATGCCCTACTCTAACCGCAATACCTGCCACATCTAAATCAGAAGCAATATCCTGTTGATGATGTTCATCAATAACAAATGAAAACAAAGGAATATCAGGTTTGTCTGTTACTAGTAATTTAACTTCATCAAGTAATAACAGTTGTTCATAACAGTAATTAGTCAGTAACTGTTTATGATATTCATGGCGGTTTAGTCCAAATTCATTGATGAAGTCAATCGCTGCCGAAAAAGCAATTACACCGGCTATATTCGGTGTTCCGGCTTCAAACTTAAAGGGCAAATCATTAAATGTTGTGCCAGAGAAGCTAACACTTTTAATCATTTCTCCGCCAGTTTGATACACAGGCATAGATTCTAATTCTGATGTTTTACCATAAAGCACACCAACACCTGTAGGGCCATACATTTTATGAGCAGAAAAAACATAAAAATCACAATCAAGTTGTTGAACATCTACCGGAATATTTGCAATAGCCTGAGCGCCATCGATCAACGTTTTAGCCCCAACTGATTTGGCACGAGTAATTATCTTTTCAATCGGATTAATTTTGCCAATAACATTTGAGATATGAGAACAACAAACAATTTTAGCTTTATCTGAGATAATAACGTCAATTTGACTAGCATCAACTCGACCAGTTTCATCAAGCGGAAGTACTTTTATAATAGCGCCTGTTTTCTCTGCAACTATTTGCCAAGGCACAATGTTTGCGTGATGCTCAGCAACAGACAAAACAATTTCATCGCCTGAAGAAAGATTGTTCATTCCCCATGACTGAGCCACTAAATTGATACTTTCAGTAGTGCCTTTTGTCCAAATGATTTCATGTGAAAATTGTGCATGAATATATTGTTGTACTTTCATGCGAGATGCTTCAAAGGCATTAGTCGCTAAAGCGCTAAGATGATGGGCTGCACGATGAACATTGGCATTATACTTTTGGTAATACTGCTTTTCTGAATTTATTACCGCCGCAGGTTTTTGAGTCGTGGCACCATTATCAAAGTAAACAAGTGCTTTCCCATTTACTTTTTCGGCAAGTAATGGAAAAAACGCTCTAAAGTTTTCTAACTCAACTGGACTCATAAATAGTGATAAAAAATATTAAGATAAATAAAATTAATTATATCCTAATTATTTCAATGAGATCTTTATAAAACAGCTGTTATAACTACAATTTCTATTGGGTTAATATAATTTTGATCAGCTATAATAGTACAAAAGTATTAACAAGGTGATATATATGACCTTATTCTCATGGTTTAATGGCCATAAAAAAGCCACTACTGTAACTGTTAAAAATGTTCATATCGACGATAAAATATCTTCATTTAATGCCAGTACAATGTGGCCAACCGCTAAAGTTAGAAGAAATGTTATCGTTAAACAACAGCAAATGATTGATGCAATTCAAAGCAAGGATAATGATTCATCATTACCAAGGGTTAAACGTAAAAATAATGAAGAAAGCACTAATCGTTAGTTCGTAAATTCTAATTCGTAAGTTCTAATGCGTTAGTGCTTTGTCTATATTGTGGTGAAAGCTCGGCATCAAAAATAATTCTGAATCCTTTTCTAGTAAACGTTGATATAACAACGGAAATTCAAGCTCAAAATAATTTAATGACGTTCGTTTTGATAAAGGCTTATAAGCTTGCAGATTAACTGACTCAGCAGACGAAATTTTTTGACAGGTATCACTGGCAAATAAACCCACTTCTGCTTTATATGAATCCGGCGTTCCTATCAGCCATTTATTACCTTCTTTCGTCATAATAGGCGTGTCATCTTTTATAAAAGAACGCCAAGGAAGATGTCCCAACACTTTCTCTCTGATCGCAGACTGACTACCGCTATATGCTTTAGCTAACACGGCAACATTATAAGCAAAGGCATTTTCTTGAACTTGCGAACATCGGCTATGGTTTACCGGCAAACTATATTCATCGATAAAGCCCAATAAATGTGCTAATTCATGAGCAAAAACATCAACAGTATCATCATTATCTAAATACATAATGCCATTGTGAACTTTCGCGCCACCTTTTGGCACCATCACACCAATAAACCGTGTATCAATCTCTTTTTTATATGCCTGCCAAATAGCCTCATCGCAAGTAATTGCTTCATCTTTTTCATGAAAACAAGCGAGCTTATTTAAAGGAATGTAGCGTACCGATTCAAAACAACTATATTTCGATAGAGGACCTGAGCTAATTTGTTCAATCAAGCCTTGGGTATAACGAAGATCAGCAAAGTTAGTTGCAAAAAACTGGATACTCGCAACACAGCCTTTATCTAAACTTCTAACATTATCAATACCTTCAATAGCAAAAACATTTGAGGTGTTGCTATTTGTTAACACTGGTTGAACAACTTGAAATTTTTCTAATTCAGCTAATAAAGCATGTTGAAAGTTTATACTTTCAAGTGCTCTAACTAAAGTTGATACCTGAGCTAAATCTCCTTCAATTAGTGCGACTTTAATTAATAGCGCAAGACTTTTCTCAGCATCATCTTCATGACTATAATCAACTAAAGGCGATAATAAGGTTTTGGTCTGTTGATAATTTTTTTGATCAAAGAATAATTGCGATAAAGATAGTCGTGCATCATCAAAGCCACTTTTTATCGCTTGTTCGTACCAAAAAATAGCTTTAGTTTGCAGATTATTATTCAGATAGTAATCAGCAAGTTCTAGTGTGTATTGAGGTTTTTTATCAATAAGTGCAGTTGTACTTTTCAACCATATGGAAGAACCTATAGGGTTATTTCGTCGTTGATGATGAAAATATGACTCCAACTTAAATGCTTTTCCATAGGACAAAACGGAGCTACTTTTAGTGTCTCTGTCGAGGAAAAAACTTAAAAATTGAGGTAAAAAAAATGAGCTTGCTGTTAATACTAACAGCAAACTCATAATATAAATCCATTTCTTAGCCATATTTAACTTTAGAGCTACTGTTCAGGCTCTTCCATAACATCTTGGCGCAATAAATCTAACTCTAACTTTGCATAACGATGTTCGACAAACTCATAAACATTAGTACTTAATGCTAGCTTATAAAAGTTAGCTGCGGCTCGTTTATCACCATTAAGTAAACTCAGTTTACCTAAGTAAAAATAAGCTTCACATAAGCGTTCGCTAAACTCTTTATTTGAACGAACATTTAAGGTTATATCACGCAAAAATTTTGTTTGATCAATTTTACCGCTGTATAAATTCACGATGTTTTTTGCCCAAACATCATCTGAAATATTTTTTGCACGTTGTTGCAAGTTAGTTAGCGCATTAACGCTATCAACGTCTTGTTCAATTAAATATAGCCATAGTAAACGATATGGATCGCTCGTTTTATGTTGATAAAACAGTTCTAAGTCATCTACTGCTAATAATGAACGTTCACCATAATACAACGCGATACCACGGTTTAAATATGCATATTCATGCTCTGGTTCAAGTTCCAAAGCTGAATCAAACGCTTCATAAGCTTCATCAAATTCTTGTAATTGTGTGTAATGAATACCTAAAAAATTATAAGCATCAACCATGTCAGGCTTTAGATTCAAAGCTCGATTAAAGTCTAAGCGAGCAAGGGAACGTAAACCAACACTGTCGTAAATCACACCTCTATCATAAAATAGCTGCGCTCTTTGTTCATCTGTCACTTCTGCTCGTTGAATCACTTCTGTTAAACGTGCTAATGCGACTTCACTTTTATAATTGATAGGTAAAGGTTCGGCGATCACTAATTGATTGATCATCGATTGGGGCTTTTGTCCCGTTAAAGAACAAGCTTGAGTAATAAAAACGGCAGCAATAATGAGAGATTTAGATAATAATTTCACGAAAAAACATAAACCTTAAATTGAATAACTCATCGATTATACCTCAGCACTTGTAAATTGCGAGATGCAACGCATGATATATTTGTATATTTACTGGGCTTTAGCTTAATTAAAACCAAAATAGCGCCTTAAAAAGCAGTAGATGGAATTTTCCCATAAAAAAACCAGTGACAATGCACTGGTTTTTACTGAGTTTTATTACCAACCTTATTGCTAAGGTATAGTCATAAATTTTATATCAAATTATTCAGCAGTAGGTGCTTCTTCATTTGCTTCTGGAGCAGCTGCTTCAGCTGGCTTTTCCATTGCTTCTTTGATACTTAAACGTACACGGCCTTGACGGTCAACTTCTAATACTTTAACCGTAACTTCTTGACCTTCAGTCAATACGTCAGTTACCGCGTTAACACGTTCTTCAGAAATTTGAGAGATGTGAACTAAACCATCTTTACCTGGTAATACGTTAACAAACGCACCAAAGTCAACGATACGTACAACTTTACCTGTGTAAATTGTACCTACTTCAATTTCATCCGTTAATGCAGTAATACGAGCAATAGCATCTTTCGCTTGGTCGCCGTCTGTTGCTGCAATTCTAACTGTACCGTCATCTTCAATCTCAATTGTAGTACCCGTTTCTTCAGTAAGTTGACGAATAGTTGCGCCACCTTTACCAATGATGTCACGGATCTTATCTTGAGCAACTTTCATCGTATGAATACGTGGTGCAAATTCAGAAATTTCTTCACGATGACCATTAATTGCTTCGTCCATCACACTTAAAATATGAGTACGAGCAGCTCTTGCTTGGTTTAAAGCAAGCTGCATGATTTCTTGAGTGATACCTTCAATTTTGATATCCATTTGAAGTGCAGTAATACCTTCAGTAGTACCAGCAACTTTAAAGTCCATGTCGCCTAAGTGATCTTCATCACCTAAAATATCAGAAAGAACAACATAGTCATCACCTTCTTTAACTAGGCCCAGAGCAATACCAGCAACAGAAGCTTTAATTGGCACACCAGCGTCCATAAGTGCTAATGAAGTACCACAAACTGAAGCCATTGAAGATGAACCGTTTGATTCTGTAATTTCAGAAACAACTCGTACTGCATATGGGAATTCTTCAGCAGAAGGCATAACCGCTAACATACCGCGTTTTGCTAAACGACCATGGCCGATTTCGCGACGCTTTGGAGAACCAACAAAACCAGTTTCACCTACACAGTATGGAGGGAAGTTATAATGAAGCATGAAGTTGTCAGTTTTTTCACCCATGATAGTGTCTAAACGTTGTGCGTCACGCTGCGTACCTAAAGTAGCAGTTACTAATGCTTGCGTTTCACCACGAGTAAATACCGCTGAACCATGAGTTCTTGGTAATACACCCGTCATAACGTCTAATGCACGGATCATTTCAGGATCACGACCATCAATACGTGGAGAACCTTTAGTGATACGACCACGAACAACAGTTTTCTCTAAATCGTGGAATAAATCTTTCGCTTCTTGAACATTAAGTTCAGCGTCAGCTTCAAGTAATTGTTCAATAACACCATTACGTATTTCAGCGATTTTTTCATAACGAACCGCTTTTTCAGTAATTTGGTAAGCTTCGTTTACTTGCGCTTCAGAAAGCTCAGCAATTTTAGCCACTAATTCTGCGTTTTTAACCGGAGCAGTCCATTCCCATTTAGGGTTGTTAACTTCAGCAGCCATTTCTTTAATTGCAGTAATAGCCGTTTGCATTTGCTCGTGACCATAAACAACAGCGCCAAGCATAACTTCTTCAGATAACACATCAGCTTCAGACTCAACCATTAATACAGCAGAATCAGTACCTGAAACAACTAAGTCTAATTGAGACGTAGCTAATTCAGATTGTAATGGGTTAAGTAAATATTTACCGTCAGAATAACCAACACGTGCAGCGCCAACAGGACCACTAAAAGGCATACCTGAAATAGCTAATGCAGCAGAAGTACCTAATAAAGCAATAATATCAGGTGCAATTTCTGGGTTAGCAGAAACAACAGTGATAACTACTTGAACTTCGTTAGTAAACCCTTCTGGGAATAAAGGACGAATTGGACGGTCAATTAAACGACAGATTAAGGTTTCTTCTTCAGAAGGACGACCTTCACGTTTGAAGAAACCACCAGGAATTTTACCTGCAGCATATGTACGTTCTTGATAGTTAACCGTTAATGGGAAAAAATCTTGACCCGGCTTAGCTTCTTTTTTACCTACAACAGACACTAATACTGACGTATCGTCCATGCTTGCCATTACGGCACAGGTAGCTTGACGAGCTATAACACCCGTTTCTAAAGTTACGGTATGGTTACCGAACTCAAATGTTTTAGTTACTGGATTGAACATTAAATGTTCCTTATATATCTATTTTATTTATAAAAATAATCAATCTGTACAATTATTTATTCACTAGAAGCTATAGGTTGCTTAAAGTTGAACAAAAAATTATACAGTTTGATTGATTAGCTAAACTTTGGTTTCTCGCTTTTGATTCATACCAAAAGAGATAACAAAATTTTGCACGCACATTATACTTACACCACGTTGTATTACTAGCATTTATCCTCAAGAAAGTAGTAAATTCAAAGAAAAACAACAAATACGCTCACAATTTATTCTTTTCATGCTTCCTGTAAAAATATCAAGGAGGTGATTGGAAAAATACACAAATATAAGCATTAAGAAAATCACTTTAATTCATAAAGTAGGTAGGTTAATGTGCATTAACATAAAAATTAACTTTTCTTTGTTATTTCGTTATTGAATCGTCAACAGAAAATCACCTATGAAAAAAAATATTTACCTAGTGAATATGCCCTACTCTTCATTAACTCACCCTTCTTTAGCTTTAGGGCTTATTGAAAAATATATCCAAGCATTTGGCCATCATTCAGAAGTAATTTATGGCAATTTAGAATTTGCTAATCTCATAGGTTTAGCTGAATACGACGCCATTGATAATTCATATTTTGAACAACTCATAGGTGAATGGACTTTTTCTCGCGCTGCTTTCCCAGAAAAAGAGATGCAAGACAAAGAGTTCTTCGCCTTATTTTCCGACATTACGCCTGTGCTTATAAATCAATTATTAAAAGTTAGAGAAAGCGCTGAAGCTTATATTAAAACACTAAGTGTAAAAATTATTAAACATGCTCCAAAAATAGTCGCATGTACATCAACTTTCCAACAAAACTGTGCCTCTCTCGCCCTTCTTCGTGAAATAAAAAAACAATCCCCCAATACAATTACCTTAATGGGTGGGGCAAATTGCGAAAGTATTATGGGTCAAACCATCAGTGAAAACTTCAACTGGGTAGATTATGTTTTTTCAGGTGAATGTGACGCCGTTATTGGCGAATTTGTTAATAAAATAATCAACGATGAACCTATTGGTATACACAACCTCCCCCATGGTTTTATTGCGCAAGGGCATAGTGATTTATTGATCACACAATCAGCTGAAAACAAAACGCCTCCGCGTGGTTACATAGAAGATATGAGCCAAGTAGGCATGCCAAATTTTGATGGATATTTTGACACCATTAACCGTTTTGACCTAAGTAAACAAATTGACTCAGGGCTTTTAATTGAAACATCTCGTGGTTGTTGGTGGGGCGCCAAAAAACATTGTACTTTTTGTGGATTAAATGGTGTCAGTATGGAACATCGCTCGAAACCTGCAGATGCTGTAATTAAGGAATTCAAACAACTATCGGAAAAATATAACAATAATAAATTTGAAGTGGTCGATAACATACTTCCTATGGAATACATGAAAACCGTAGTTCCTGAACTAAGCAAAGAGCAAAAATACAATATATTTTACGAAACCAAGTCAAATTTAAAAAAAGAACATATAGAACAACTTGCCAATGCAGGCATCAAATCAATTCAACCCGGCTTTGAAAGCCTGCACGACGACTTTTTAAAACTCATAGATAAAGGCGTTACCGGCATTCAAAATGTTTCGGCGCTTAAATGGTGCAGAAATTATGGTATCAGTGTTATTTGGAATTTATTGTGTGGTGCGCCCAATGAAAACCCTAAATGGTATAACGAAATTGCTGAAATACTACCATTAATTGGTCATTTACAACCACCAAACAAAGATATGATTAAAATACGTTATCCGCGTTTTAGCCCTTATTTTAAAAACCCTGAAAAATTTGGCTTAACTCTAGCCCCCTTAAAAAGCTATCAATATATTTATCCATTAAGCGACGATGCACTATTTAACATCGCCTATTTCTTCGATGAAAAATCAGCAGAAATAACAAATATATTCACCTTAATGGCTGACGTTAAACACCCTATGTTTGAACACCAAAAAGTACAAAAATGTATAGACCAATGGGTTTCATCTTGGATTAACGCATCCATACCGCTTTTATATATGAGTGATCAAGGCGAACAAATAGTTATTATTGACACTCGTAAAATAGCCACCAACTTTTCCCATACACTCACCAAGCTAAACGCCGAAGTTTATCGTTTATGCGCAGAGCCAATAACAAAAAACCGTATCAAAGCAAAATTAGATAAAATAAAGATCAAGTTTACAGATGAAAAGTTAGAAGAGTGCTTAACACATTTAGTAAACAACAAAATATTACTGTCATTAAGTAACTGCTATTTATCACTCGCATTAGCAGGAGAAACCCCCGCGCTGCCTGACTTTAAAGACAGCCCTTCAGGGTATTTAAATTTAGAAGGATTGTAGAGTATTTAGCTTTCATAAGAGAAAAAGCACGAGAAATTAACGATTAGCTTTTATTCATGGGTTAAACACCAATAGCTAAAGGTATTATCTTGTTTTACATTACCCTGAATAAACTGGCTGGTAAAAAATTCATAGGGCATATAGCAATAGCCTTTATCACCAAACTCTTCTCCCCAAGAATTCCTGACAATAAACATTTTCTTATCGTCGTCGTAACCTACCGCTAATAAAGCATGGCCACCTAAACGAGGTTCTTTCACACATGGCATAGTCATTACGCCATCTTCACCAATCCCATAAAAACTTTTCGGTACCATTATGCCAAAAATCACTGGCAAGCCCTTTGACAGAGCAAGTCTTAACTCAGATAAATCCTCTTCTTCATTTAGTTTACAGTAACGATTAATAATGTGTTTTTTCGCTTGATTTAACGCTTGTTCAGAGGGTCTTTCTTTTATCGCCGCTTGAATTTCATGTTGATGTTCAGTCATCACTCTTGAAAGCTCTTGTTGAATTTCTTCCATGGTGCCGTTAGCTGCAATAGCTTTTAAACTTTCTGGTAGCATCAATTCAGGATAAGGCCACGACCTTTCAGAACAAATACCATTTTTAAATAAAGATTTAATGCCATTACGAATAAATACAGGGGCGTTTACATCAACCTTATCTTCCATCACTCGTTCATTGTAATAAACAAACATTTGCGATGCGTCGATATTACTCGCGTTTTCATCAATAAATGGCTGGCTATCTTTTATTAAATATAACTCCGATGCGACTGCAATAGCGCATGCAGAACAGGAGTTTAATAATCCTTGATTGATTATTTCAGAAGTGAGCTGTGCCCTTAAATCAATTTTACTTAATGTGTATGAGGCTATTTTTTCCTTTACCTCGTTTTTACAAGAAATATCACAAAACTGCGATGAATTTTCACCGTGAATATCACAAAACTGATGATCTCTATCGTCACGGGGATCAGGTAAAACAGTTCTTTGGTGGATTACTTCCATATTATTTTTATCCTTCATCAAATTTCAACCAAAAAAAAGAGCATACAATGCTCTTTTTAAAATCTAAGTGGATTATGCTGTAACTTTATTCTGTACTGGTAAAGATTTCACAAGATCATCAAGCATCAAAGCAGTGTATCTAAACGTTTGAAATGCTGCTCGTTCAATAACTTTTAAATGTTGCTCGGTTAACGGTAAAGTATTAATCAAATTAATAATATCATTACCATGGTGTACATCTATCTGAGCATGCATTAAAAGGGTATCAAAACCTTTTTCCGGTAAGCCTGAATCTTTAATCATCTCTTTAACACATTGTTCAGGGGACGGGTAAGTTTCAACTGAGCCCATATAACCAAGAAAAGCAACGGGGTGATAATGCTTTATCCAATAATATTGTGATCCAATCATTGCTGCAGTATTAGGTGTTGGTATTCGATTGTGAGCTTCATCTCTACTTAGCCCTAATACTTCAAGGTCATCTAAATACCATTCATCGTGATCCGTTTCTTCTGCAATATGTTTTTGCATATACTTTATCAACGGTGTAGAAACAGGATCGTCTGCAATAGCTTGCGAACAGCTTACAACCTCTTGCATCATAGGCACTGTTGCTTTAGCAACATGTTGGTTCATTAAAATAAATTCAACACACATCTCTGGAAATCGAGGATGATTTCTAAATTCATCATATGCATGAAAGGCTTTTAATCGAATAAATTGAACTGTTTGTTCTATTCTTTGGAAATTAGTAAGGACAGACACTTAAAATCCTTCATCTTTAATTATCATTAATCAATAAAAAGTTGGTATTTTGCGTTATAAAAAACAGCAAAATACCAACAGAATACAAAAATTTAAAACGCTACGCCTGTAGCCGGCGGAACATTTTCAAGTTTTTTAGCTACATTAATTGTATGTTGTACTTCTTCATCAGATAAGCTTTCAATTGATTTAATATGCTCTTCATCTAGTTGAGATTTATCAACAATTTTGGCTTCATGCAACTTATCAGTGTTTGGAGTATTCATAATTCTTCCTTTAATAAAATATGACGATAATTATTTTTTAATATATTGCCGTAAAAATTAATTTTAAATGGCGATAAAGAGAATAGACACGAAAAAACTTGAGTTCAAGCATTAAACTTCTATTTTATTTTTAACCATTTGTTTATATTACGAGATTCTGTACTATCACATATAGTGAGTTTAATTTAAATTCAATAGACTTAAGTTCAAGAATTTAAAAGCTCGACTATTATTAAAATTTAATTTGATTAAACAACAATAAGAAATATCTGCTATGAGAATTACCGCAATCTTAATTATTTGTATATTCCAATTTATATGTACAAATGCAATTTCAAGTAGTTTGAAACAAGTAACATTTGATAATGATATTTCGCTTTATGGTATTCGAAGTATTGTCAAAGATGATCAAGGATTTATGTGGTTTGCCACTGAAACAGGAGTCCACCGCTATGACGGTTATGATTTAAAAACTTACCAGAACAATTCAAGTGTACCAAGCTCTCTGTCCGATAATTTTGTTACTACTTTATATTTAGATAATGACAATAATTTATTAGTAGGTACATCTAATGGTGGTTTGAATATTTTTGATAGAAAGACAGAATTATTTACGCATTATAAAAACTCCGAATTAAAATCCTCTATTACCAAAGGACGAATAAACTCAATATTCCAAGATAAAAAAGACAATATTTGGGTTGCTACAACATATGGTTTGAGCAAATTTTTATCGAAATCTAAAAAATTTGAGAGGTTTTCCTTAAATATCAACTCAAAAAGTGAGGACATCTATAACAATATTAAATTCATAATTGATGACAGAAATGAAGAGCTATGGTTGTCATCGAAGTATGGTGAGCTTGTATTATTTGACCAACAGTCAAAAAACGTTACCAATTACCCTTTACCACAGGGTGAGATAAATATAACTAGTGATAGTGACAACTCAAATTCATTTTTTGTACAAAAAAATGGCAACTTTTTATTAGCTTATAGTAAAGGTGTGTACATATTTAATCCTATAAAAAAGCAGTTTATAGATTTTATCGACCTTTCAGAGGTTATCAGTACCAATCAAGTGATATCGGTAAAGTCATTAGTTCAGGATGATAGCGGTACAATATGGATAGGAACATTTGATGGATTATATAGATATACGACTGAAAAAGAATTAACCAGAGTTAACATAAACTCAAGATTATCTTCGGAAACCGAACTCAAAAACCTAATTTCTGACTTATACGTTGATAATAATTCAAATTTATGGGTTGGTTCTTATACAAGTGGTATCTACAAATTAAATATTGATAACAATAAATTTAAACATCAAGGCCACATAAAAGACAATCCAAATAGTATATCTAACAATACCGTCTTTGGTATGAGTGAAGATTCGAAAGGAAAGATCTGGATATCAACTTTCGGCGGTGGAGTTAATATTTATGATCCTTTAAAAAAGTCTTTTTCATTATTAAGTGACGCTCCATATAGTCAACAACTGAAAAGCACACATATATTATCAATACATCACGATAAAAAAAGAAACACTTGGATAGGAACATACGGTGCAGGTTTAAGCAAACTTGATGGTTATACTAAAAAGGTTTCAACTTTTTCACATGATCCTTCAAACGCACTAAGTATTAGCTATGACAGCATAACGTCAATCATGGAAAGCAAAAATAGTCATTTATGGTTAGGTACGTGGGGGGGGGGGGGATAAATAAATTTAATATTGAAACCAATAAATTTCAGCGTTTTCTTCACAACCCTGATGACCCACAAAGCCTCGCAAATAATAATATTTGGAATATTTATATCGACAAAAATGACAAGGTGTGGGTTAGTACAGACCACGGTTTAAGCCTATTTAATAAAGATTCTGAATCCTTTACTAATTTCAAACATAACTCAGATGATAATTCTAGTTTATCTCATAATTCAGTTTGGGTTACTTACCAAAGTTCTGATGGACAAATTTGGGTTGGAACATCAGGAGGCTTAAATAAATACAATGAGCTAACTAACACCTTTACTCATTATCGTGTTCACAATGGTTTGGCGAGCGATACTGTATATGGAATTTTAGAAGATAATAATAACTCTTTATGGTTGAGCACAACTAAAGGACTTTCTCATTTTAACCCAACTAAAGAAGAATTTAAAAATTATGATGTAAATGACGGTCTGCAAAGTAATGAATTTAACGGTGGTGCATTTTTCAAAAGTAAATCAGGTGAATTGTTTTTTGGCGGCATAAACGGCTTTAATCACTTCTACCCTGAAAACATTAAAGACGATACGACCTTACCCCATGTAGTTTTGACTGATTTTCGTGTTAACAATGAACATGTAGTGTTAACCCAAGATAAAACGGATAAAGATAACTTCACTATCGATTCAGTGATCAATGAGCTTGATGAATTAACGTTAACATACAATGAAAAACTGGTTTCCTTTGAGTTTTCTGCTCTACATTTTTCAGAGCCAATGAATAATCAATATGCCTATATGTTGCAAGGTTTTGATGATGAATGGATTTATACCGACGCGAAAAACCGCCGAGCAACTTACACAAACCTTCCGTCTGGAAATTATATTTTACGTGTTAAGGCCAGTAATGGTGACGGTTATTGGAACGAACAAGGTAAATCTTTAAAAGTAACGGTATTACCTCCCCTTTGGCAAACATGGTGGGCTTATTCATTTTATGTCATTGCGTTTGTCGTGTTAATTGGCTTGATTTTGTACCGTCAAAATTATCATCGTTTAAAAGAACATGCGATAAATGTTCGCTTAACGCGTGCTGATAAATTAAAAGATGAATTTTTAGCGAATACTTCTCATGAACTTCGTACGCCACTTAATGGCATTATTGGCTTAGCCGAATCTCTTATTGACGGCGTTGCCGGACAGCTGCCTGAAAATGCCAATAAAAATCTCGCGATGGTTGTGGCGAGTGGTAAAAGGCTTTCTCACTTAGTGAATGATATTCTTGATTTTTCAAAAATGAAAAATCAAACGTTAAAGCTCAATACTAGTGGAGTTGAGCTACATAGTTTAACCGACGTGGTATTAACCGTATCAACACCATTAGTAGGTG
>JAQWHO010000182.1 GCA_029249355.1 Thalassotalea sp. | reverse complement strand
AGAGGAGCATCTCGACATAATGGTTTTGCTTTAAGATTAGTGGATATAGAGCCTTCTTTAATTGGTGATGCAACCGTTAAAATTGGTTCTCAAATTTTTGATAAAAAAACTGAAGACTATCAATCTGATGCGGTGATTGTTTTATGGCAAGACAGTCATGACTTTACTGAAACTAATGAAACGGGTAAATGTAGTCATTTTAATACGGTGAAAGAGTGTACACAGTTTGCTCCAGTGCCATTTACTTTAGACGTGGAGCTAAGTGAATCAATAGCTTCTTTAAATCACTCTATATTCGATTTCTTTATATTTAGAACGGATAATCGAAGTCACGAAATACACTTTGCCAACTACGCGCCAACAGATTTATTTGATCAAACAATGTTTGGCAAGTTTGACGACACATCAAACCCAAGTATTGGTAGGTACTACAAAAACGAGTTAAACCTCCCTTGGGCTTTAAAATTAAGTACAAAATGGCGTTACCCTCAAGAATATATTGATGTGATTTGGGCCTATCCCACCTATGAAACCTGGGTTGAGTCTTCTGGTTTAGAAAGTAAAGACTGGCATATATTCAATGAACGTATACATCATATTTATTAATCAGTAATAAAGTAAATATGTGTTTAAGTAAAACAAATTTGAAGGAAATTATTATGAATTATGAACCAAACAACACAATCATATCTTTAATGATGGTTACACTTAGTTTGCTTATTTTATCATTGACAGGGTGTGGTGGTGGAGGAGGTAAAACGGATAATTCAGTTTCTACAACTTCACAAAATACACCATTAGTTACTGTAAGTGATACTAGCCAAGTGGTTGTTGATTATTCACCTGAAGAAGAAAGATTAACTACTGAAGCTTCATCATCTTCTGAGCTTTATGTTGAACCAACATTTAATTTTGATAGTTTTAAAGTTATAGATGTTGATATAAGTGCAAGAGATGTGGCAAGTGACCCCCTTAGTGGTGCATTAGTGTCTATTTCAGTAATTGATGACTCAATATCAGATTTAAATGACGTATTAATCAATGAAAAGTCATTATTAACCAATGTGTTTACAGATAACAATGGTCAAATAAATATCACGTTAGAAGTACCTGACAGTGTGAATAAGTTGTTATTAGAGATACATGCACTGGGCATTGAGAATAAGGTAATATTTAACGTTGATGAAGCAGCGTTAGTCATGCATAATTTTTAACGAATTAAGGAAAAATATGCCGTTAATAATGTTAAATTATTAACGGCATATCGTTAATTTATGTTTTAGGGGCAAGTGGTAAAGTAATTATGAATGTTGTCCCTACATTGACTTCACTTTTAACCTCAATTTTTCCATTATGCTTTTCAATTATCCCATGTGATACTGGCAAACCTAAACCTGTACCTTCACCAACAGCCTTTGATGTATAGAAAGGGTCAAAAACCTTGGAAATATTTTCTTTTGCAATACCTCTGCCATTATCATTAATATATATCAATACCGTTGAATCTGTTTGCTTAGTCGAAATTGATAATATGCCGTTAGATTCACATGCATGTATGGCGTTCATAATTAGGTTAATAAAAACTTGGCTTAGCTCAGAAGGCTGCCCCAAGATGTTATCATAAGCAGTGAGGGCTAATTTTATTTCCATTGAATATTTAAGTTCATTAGCCAACATTTTTAAGCAGTCTTTAATACAATCATTGATGTTAAATGGAATTAAATCGTCTCCTCCCTTATAGGAAACCTTCTTAAGATTATTCACAATTTTCTTAACGCGCTCAATGCCATCAATAATATCTGAAAGTAAATTTGGGGTATCTGCTATTAAATAATCAGCATCTATTTTTTTCCTTAATGACTTATATTGGATGATAATATCGGAAGCATTACTAGTATTTTCATCATACGATTGCATTAATTGGTCTAATTTGAATATATCTTCAATATTTTCAGATAGGCAATTTAAATTGCTATAGGAATATGAAATAGGGTTATTTATTTCATGGGCAACACCAGCAGTAAGTTGTCCTAATGATGCCATTTTTTCAGATTGAATAAGTTGGGATTGTGTAGATTTTAATTTTTTCAATGTACCTTCGAGATCAATAACATTGTCGTATAATTCACGAGTTTTATCATCTAGAAGTTTTTCAGCGAGTTGTCGTGCTTTTTTTTCACGCTCATAAGCTACTTTATAGGCGTCATCACTCATCTTAATCCTCGAATGAAATTATTAATTTACACTTATCAGCTCCGTTATGCATGCATTCAGGGTGTTGTATAGTGATCTTTTGATGAAAGTGTTTAGCTGCGCTTATTATTAACCCTTCAGAAAGGTGACATAACTTTCTTTTTGATTGATAAAACATAATTAACTCATTGTCAGCCCCTTCATCATATTCAAAATTAGGTAAATAAGCTTTTGGATGAACTCGTTTAACTTCTTTATGAATAACTTGATCAATTGCAATCAAAAAATCTCTTAAGTTATCGATATGTGAAATACTAGCAGGGCTACTTTTATATAAATGAATGAACAAATATTCGCCGAACGTTTTTACTAAGGTTGGCACGTCTATCTTAGTTTTTTCTGACAATGCGGAGACTAAAGACATTATTTCTGAATCATTGTATTGAACTCCACTTGTGTAAACACCGCCAGATTCTAGAGCCACTGATTCTAGTAATTCATTCCAAACAGGCATCCCCATTTTTTCTATAATCATTTCTGAAAATGTTGTATAAATAGAACCTTGCATATCAGTATCCTTATTTAATTATCAGTTGGTTTAATTTCATCAATCACTATGACAAAAGTTTGTTTTTTATTTGATTCATATTCGATTAATTTCCGAATTGAACTGTCTGTAAATACATGACCTTCAGCTAAAATTAATAAATTTTTGCTGGAATATAAACTATGTTTTAACACCATATTAGGTAATATTTGCAATGACGTTAAACCTTCTTCAGTGTTGTGGTCATTGATTAATTCGGGTTTTTCGATTAATAGATCAAGAATATTACCATCATATTTAACTTCTCTAGATTTATTAAGCTCAATGATCACATCTTCAAAATTCATTTTCTTTTTATTGATTTTTCCATAAGAAAAACGCCAATAATCTCTTGCGATTATAATGATTTTACAAGCGAGAAGCTCTTGGCCTGTCATCAATTCAGCTATCGCTTTAATAGGCCTATATTGATGCGCTAATATGCTATTCACTGTATTCAAACGTTGGGCAGGTGACAGAATTTGTTGAGCATATTCCCCTTGATTCAAAAAAATTGCCTTCTGAGCATTTGTGAGCACTCTAAATGGGGTGTTCGAATATATTGGATCTAGGCCAAGTAAGCCCACTTCAATAAGAAACCCAGCTAAACGGATATCATGTAATAGTTCTTTTTCAACATTGAGTTCTTCAGCTAAACGTGACGCTAATTGGGCAACATTTTTAGCAAACACACCACTAAGGTTGGGGTTTATCCCTATAAAATTAAACAACATTTTTTCGCAATCTTTATTATTACGATCATTCCTTAACAACGATGCTCTTATTTGTTTGGTACGTAAATTTACTTTATCTTCTAATTCATTATTTACATTTTTCAATAATGTATTTTGGTGTTCAATTTTATTTTTTAATATTTGGTTTTCTTTTTGCAATCGTATTAAGTTCAGGCCTTCTTCTACAGCATTAATAAGAGCATCATTATCCCAAGGCTTGTTAACAAAACGATGGATTTTTCCTAAATTTATAGCTGCAACAGTCGAGTCAAAATCTGCGTATCCACTCAATACAATACGATAAGTGGTTGGGTGCAAATTTGCGACTTCTTCTAATAAGCGAGCTCCATCCATTTCCGGCATTCTCATATCTGACAAAATAACATCAACATTTTCTTCTTTCATTACGTCTAAGGCATTTTTAGCACTGTCAGCGGTAATTATTTTATATTTTTTTCGATGAAAAAGCCTGGTTAATGTCCTCAGAATTATTCTTTCATCATCAACACATAATACTGTCATTCCATCAAATGCATTATCTTCAATTGGATTTTTAGACATGTTTTTCCTTTTTGGTAAAGTAATTACCTTATATTTTTTCACCTAATTAGCTTTTATTAGGGAAAGTTTGTTATCAATATTTATAATAGACTATGATTGAATGATATAAAAAGAAAAAACACCTTATAATTCAATATATTTATACATGTTTTTCATTTTTTAATAGCTAATTAATACCATCAGACATCAGGAGTAACAATGGAAAATTTGAATAAAGCGAGAATTTTATTTGTCGACGATGAACCTGCTATTTTAAGATCTTTAGAACGAATAGCGAATAAAATAGATGCAGCCATAATCACTGCGCCTGGTGGAAAAGAGGCCTTAGAAATTATCAATGAACATCCAGTAGATGTGATCGTTTCTGATTTTAAAATGCCGAATATGGATGGTAGTGAACTTTTAGAGCAAGTAGCAAAAATATCACCCGAAACAGTACGCATAGTTTTAACGGGTCATGGTGATATGGATATGATCCTAAGTTTAATTAATAAAGGTCATATCTGGGGGTTTTTGAATAAACCTTGGGATAATTTCGAACTTATTGTTAAGTTAAAACAAGCGCTGCAATTACAACAAGTACTTGCAGAACGGACGTTAATGAGAACTACCATTGATCAATATCAAAAATATCATAAAGCCAGTTTTGAGGGCTTTATTGGTGACTCAGTACCTATGCAGTTTGTTTACTCTTGTATTGAACAATGTGCACCAAGTTCCGCGTCTGTATTTATTACAGGTCCTAGCGGGTCAGGTAAAGAGGTTGCAGCAGAAGCTATTCACAATTTAAGTAAACGAAAAAACGGGCCCTTTATCGCGTTAAATTGTGCCGCAATTCCATCGGAACTGATGGAGTCAGAAATTTTTGGTCATGTTAAAGGTGCTTTCTCTGGAGCGGTTTCAAACAGAGAAGGAGCTGCAGGCTTAGCAGATGGTGGTAGCCTATTTCTTGATGAAATAGGCGAAATGGACATTGGTTTGCAAGCCAAGTTATTACGCTTTATTCAAACAGGTTGTTTTCAAAAAGTTGGGAGCGGTAAACAAGAAAAAGTCGACATACGTTTTATTAGCGCCACAAACCGAGAACCGCAAGTCGCTATTTCTGAAAATAAATTGAGAGAAGATTTATTTTATCGTTTAAATGTAATATCAATAAATCTTCCTGCGCTCAATGAAAGAGTCAGCGATATAGTTAAATTAGCTGAACACTTTCTCAATCATTATAGTGAAGTTGAAGGTAAAGTCTTTGCTGGCTTTTCTTCTGATGCTAAAAGATTAATACAATCTTATGCGTGGCCAGGGAATGTTAGGCAACTTCAAAACATTATCTATAGTTGTACCGTCATGTCTGAAGGACCTATGGTTTCAGATAAAATTATTGCGCAGCAGCTTGGAACCCAAAGTCATATACCTAATATACCGCCAAAAGTTGAGCATGCTTTAAATACAACAACTTCCACAGAAAAAAAACTGCGATCAACACTTGAGTCATTCAAACTATGAAAATGGAATGATCCAAACATTAGCCGATATTGAAAAACAGGCAATTGAGGGGGCAATAGAAAGGTGCCAAGACAATGTCGTTAAAGCTGCAAGTGAATTAGGCGTTAGTCCATCAACACTCTATCGTAAAATCCAACAATGGCAAACTCCCACCATACAATAGTGACATTACTAATATGCAAATCTCTCGTTTATTCATTTTTGTTTTGCGAATTAATAAGTCCGTAATAAATCCTTAAAAATATTATTTGTATTAAATTCAATGTGATAAGTTTTTTGGTTGGGTTGGAATAGATCTTGAGTATCTCTTGTTAATTAGAAAAATTAATAAGAGATATAACAATGAAGCTTTTTGAGACATCGAGGACACATTTACATTCTTTAATGGGATTATTGTCAAATGCAACGTGGTTATTAAGTGCCGAAGTTGTTGCTAAAGCTTCTCGAATAATTACTATCGTTGTATTAGCAGCGCAATTGTCTCCTACGTCTTATGGCACCGCGATGTTGGCTTTGGCTTTTCATGATGTCTTTGGGCTAATTTTAAGAGCTGGTGTTGGCAGTCAAATAATAAATTGTGAACCTGAAAAGCTTGAATCATACGCTAAAAATGGCATTTTAATTCAATGGGGAATTTGTTTAACCATTGCTATTGGCCAATTTTCTTCCGCCGACTACCTAGCTTCACTTTATGATAATGAAGCCATTTCCACCTTACTCAAAATAATGGTAGTGATCTATTTATTGTACCCTTGGGTAAGTATCAAAATATTCTTATTACAACGTCAAAACAAAATGCGTTGGTTTAGTGTTCGAAACGGTATTTGCATTATTATTGAGAACCTTACGATCGCTATTTCTGCTATTTTTGGGGCAGACATTTTAGCCGTAGCTATAGGGAAAATTGCCTTTTCAATATTTTGGTTATTATTATTTTCATTCTCTCCAGTAATTTCATATGGCGTTGGCTTCTGTGTTCCTACAATTAAGATTATGCTTAAAACCTCGGGTAAATTATTTAATACAGAATTCTTCAGGGGGTTGAGAGTTCATGCTGACACTTTCGTAGCAGGTAAGTTATTAACGCCTGAACTATTTGGTTTTTATACGTTTGCTAAGAATGCAGGTGTTGGTTTAAGCCAATCCTTAAGTCAAGTTTATATAAGCGCGTTATATCCTTATTTATGCAAGCTAAGAAGAGAAGGGCAATTAAGTGTTCATCTAAAAAAATTAGGTATTCTTTCTGTAATGATGAGCTTTATGTTTGTGGTTCAAGCATTAATTGTCCCTTATTACGTTCCTTTCATTTTTGATGAAAAATGGGCAGTCACGCTTCCCGTCATTTCCATACTTTGTTTAGCTGCTCTTCCTAATTTTATTATCGATTCTTTTTGTTGTTTGCTTAGAGTAAACGAACAATACCACCGTGAAACAATTGCACGTTTTACTTGTTTATTTATCAGCTTGATCAGTTTGTATCTTTTTAATCCTGAAGATCCTATGGCTTTTGCTGTATTGATACTTGTCAGCAGCTTACTTTGTTTACTTACCCTTTATTTTATCAATGCATTTATTCATATCGTTCACTTTATAACCTCTTTATTTAATAGGAGAAAACCCCATGAAAATTAATTCAGTACCAATAGTTTCGGTCGTTATTCCAATGTATAACGTTGAGAAATATATCGAGCAAAGTATAAAAAGCGTTTTAAGCCAAACATACCATCATTTTGAATTGCTCTTAGTAGATGATGGTTGTATGGATAATACATTAAGTATTGTAAATACCTTTGTTGATTCAAGAATAAGAATTGTTCGTCAAGCTAATAGAGGTCTTTCCGGAGCAAGAAATACAGGAATTGATGCTGCTAGAGGAATATATGTCGCTTTACTTGATGCAGATGACTATTGGGCTCCAACTAAGCTGTTAAAACATATTAAACACTTAAATGCTAATCCAAAAGTAGGTATCAGTTACTGTCCATCGTTGTTTATTAGCGAAGAAGGTGATTTATTAGGTGTGGGGCAATTTCCAAAATTGAAAAAAATTACGACTCAACATATATTTTGCAGAAACCCTGTAGGTAACGGTTCTTCACCGGTTATTAGACGGTCCTTATTATCTGAAATATCATTTTTTGGTGAGAAACGAGATAAATATCGCAATATGTATTTCAATGAGAATTTAAGACAATCAGAAGATATTGAGCTTTGGACAAGAATTGCCTTAACGACTAATTGGAAGTTTGAAGGCATAAGTGAGCCATTGACATACTACCGCATAAATAATACTGGCTTATCTGCTGACACCGATAAACAGTTTAAAAGTTGGAAAAATGCGGTTTTACTCAATCAAAACTCAGCACCTGCTTTTTTTAAAAAGTATTACAGCCTAGCAAAAGCTTATCAATTAAGATATTTAGCAAGACGAGCTGTGCAGTCTCAAAGTAAAAGTATGGCTCTTAAACTTATTCATAATGCTATTTATTGTGATTATAGGATTTTATTTCATGAACCTAGTCGCACAATGCTAACTTTAGTTTGTGCTTGGTTAAAATTTTTACCTATATCTCTTTATAGCAAGTTAGAGCGATTTGCTATGATGAATTTTGGGAATAGCGTTGCCAAGTAAATAGAAAGAATCATTTAAATCAAATTATTATTAAAAATGAATGTTTTTATGTTTGGCTTTTCACCTTTCAGGTGTGACTTTTATATTAAAGGTGAATCATTATGAAAAGAGAAATAGCACAAAAAAATAATACAAAAGTGACAGAGTTACTCAATAGTATGGATCAAAATATCGCTGAAAGTTTCAGTTACAAGCAGCGCAAAGCATTAAATAAAAGTTTAAACATGAGGGATTGGCGCAAACATAGTATAGATTTTAGGCCTACTGTCGCTTTGCCATTATTTCCGTGGAGTTTTTATTTGGTGTTTTTAGCAGGCGCAAATAAAAGAGAATTAACATACGGAGAGCGGTTTATTGCCTTTTTTATGTTTTTTATACTGTTATTTATGCTTGGCCTGTTGGTAATCTGTGTAGGGTTGATATTTATTTATTTGATAAAATCATGGCTAGGTATTGATTTATTTCCAAATGAGTCACTTGGTTTGTGGGACCAATTTAAAACTTATCTAAAATAACGGAGCACTTTATATTAGTGAGGAGTAGAAAAGGTGTATAAGTGGACTGAATAGCTAAAAACTCAAGAAAAAAGCCGCTAAAGAGCGGCTTTTAGAATTTGGTGCTCGCTACTGGACTCGATATCATCCTTGGCGACCTTTGTATATGGCTCTTGGTCGGTTTTTTTATTCTCTGGTGTTACATGTGGTGTGACATTAAACCAAAGTCATCTTAGAACTCTATAGGACTTTAAACTAATTAAACATTAGAAAATTTCATGTGAAAATATCTTTAATCAATTTTCATCACTCTCTCTATACATCTCAGCCAATTCAATATTGCCGAAAATGCGATCAATATTCGATTCTATTAAATTTCGTCTTATAGGGGTTATATCTTCAGATTTGATCAGATCAAGCCAAGTACTAACTAGTACTCTAGGTGGGTAAGTATCTTCCATAATTCAATCTCCTTATTAAATTCACCTTAATAATAGTACATTTAATCAAAAGTATTAATTAGTAAGTTTAATGGATGGAGGTAAATTCTCTTTAATCCATTGTTCATTAAATTTAAGAGCTTCGGTTTCCCTATGATTCATACATTTAGCAAATACCTGAGTGCTTTTAGGTGAGACACAATATTCTGGTTTCTTGTAATACTTCAACCATTGATTTTGTTTTTCTCCCTCAAAAAAGCCTTTAATATTTATACGTCTATTTCCAACAAACTCCTTATTAATTTTTTTATTTAAAATATGAGAATTATTATATTTATTTTTGTGTTTTTTGGATGTTTTAACTCGCTTATCAGACTCTTTTTTTGCATAACTATTGTTCTTTTTCTTCCTACAGTTTTGATAAGCGGTATGTCTTTTATGCTCTTCAGACCTCAAGGATTCTGTACTATTATTTTTAAGTTGAGCTTGAACTGATTTAAGTAACTTCCATTGAGATTCACA
>JAQWHO010000181.1 GCA_029249355.1 Thalassotalea sp. | reverse complement strand
ACCAACGTCTTTTAGGTGATTCATGGAGCTTTGGTATTAAAGCGACTTACCGCGACTTAGGTAGTTCTTTAGAAGATATTGCCATTGATGCTGGCTTTGATGCGTCGTTAGACGGTGCTTGTACAATGTGTAGTGGTTTCCATTACTATGTACTAACAAACCCAGGACAAGATGTAACTATTACTACTGACCCAGACGGTGACGGTCCACTAGCTAATCAAGCTTATACTATTACCGCTGATCAATTAGGTTACCCTGAAGCAGAACGTTCATATGCATCAGTAGATGTAACGTTTGATCGTGCTTGGGAAGATGATTGGATGTTTGGCTTTACGTATACGTGGGCGCATAGCTGGGGTAACAATGAAGGTTTTGTTCGTTCTGATAATGACCAAGACGATTCTGGTTTAACAACTAACTTTGACCAACCGGGCTTAACTGATGGTGCAAATGGTAACTTACCTAACGATCGTCGTCATTCATTTAAAATTAATGGTGCTTACCAAGTTATTGAAAACTTAACTGTTGGTGCTAATTTTAACTGGACAGAAGGTCGTCCACTTAACTCATTCGGTTTCCATCCAACGGATGCTTTTGCTTCTTTATATCAAGCAGCATCGTTTGTTAAAGATGGCCAATTAGTACAACGTGGTTCTGAAGGGCGCACACCAAATACGTGGAACTTAGATTTATCAGTAACTTATGATTACTACATGGATGATAATAAAATCACCTTCCGTGCTGATGTATTCAACGTGACTAATAATGACAAAGGTACTCAGTTTAACGAAGTGAATGAACGTTATTCTGGTTGGGATGCTGATTTAGGTGGCTATGATGGAGAATACAATCCTACATATGGTTTACCAACAAACTTCCAAACGCCACGTTATTTCCGTTTCAGTGTTAATGCTGAATTCTAATAACGTTTAAAAATATTTAAGCAATTAAATAGCGAAGTAAAACCCTAGATTTATTCTAGGGTTTTTTTTTACAAATTAACTATTAAATGCGACGTTTTTTAGTGTTAAGTTGTTTATGTTTATAAATGTAAAAATTTTTATAAATTCAATTGTCCTGCTAAATTGAATTTTCAACAAAAGGAAGTAACAATGCTTAAATCGATAATATTAGTAACAGGGCTGTTATTAGCAACTTATGCTAATGCAGGGACAAGCGAAGTAACTTGGCAATCACCAGATAAATATGCCGATATTTATGTCTCTATCGAAAACAAAAAAACCTTTCAAGATGACTTGTTTAAGTTATTTGAAAAACACTTTGAAAATTTAGCGGCACAATTGCCGGAAGAGTATAGTCTTTATATTAACGTTAAAAATTTAGATTTAGCCGGCGCTATTTCATTTGCAAACAGTCATAAAATTAGAGTGGTTGATAACTCTACACCACCACGTATTGAATTTGATTTTCAAGTGATAGATAAAAGCAATAAAGTGTTAATTTCTAGAGGTGTTTATTTATGGCCTAAACACTTTAAATTTCAACGTTCATTACACGCAAACAAACCTTATTACCATGAATTAGATTTGATCACTGAGTGGTTTGACAACACTTTTGCACCGGCTTTAGCAAAAAATTAATGATTGAACCTTTAAAGAAAACATAAAAAAAAACGCAGTGAATACTGCGTTTTTTTGTGCTAGCTATTTATTATTTATTTTAAAAAATTGAGAATTTCTCTTTAATAAACGCAGAAACTTTTACAGAGTTATTGTTCAACTTATTTCTCACTTGCCCAACACTTGCGGTTTGAACTGGGTGGCGATTTTTAGAGAAATTAAGCATGTCATCTTGATAGTCGATGCCAATATGCTGACAACACTTGGATATGACGTCTTCAGGGTTTTCTACCATATCTTCATAGCTTATTTGGAAAAGTTTATCTTCAAAAACAGACTGCCAATGTTTCGTTAACGATTTTTCTGTTGAGAAGAAGGTTTTGATATTGGCAATATTAAAGCTCCAAGGAAGGCCTTGGCTAAAAAAAGTTCTAAAGCATGACCATGCGTTAGCCGTTTCGTCACGAGAGATATTAATGAATGAAGCGTTAGGGTACACATGCTGTAATAAGCCAACGTGATGATTAATGTTCATTGATTTATCAATGGTGTAATCATCATCTCCATATCGTTGTTGAGAGAGATTGTCATACTCGGCTTCGATGTTTGCTAATATTGTTTCATTATTGGTATTACTATTTAAATTATTAAGAGTATTTACGCCAAAAGGAGCCATTGTCAGCGCCAAATTATTCGATTCACCGCCAGACTTTATTTGACGATGAGACGTTAATATTTGCTGTAAAAGTGTGGTGCCACTTCGAGGTAATCCTATGATGAAAATATACTTTTTCTCAGATCTATTCTTAGGTATGGGCAGGGTAGTGAAAAAATCTTTATTGTGATATTTAATAATATCATCAACACTTTTCTTATACGCCATATCATTAAAATTGAATTTTGCCTGCATAAGCTGACAACCAATATTAAACTTGCTTAGCGCTTGTTCTTCATCACCGATATCAAGTAATGCTTTACCAAAAGCGAACCAATAAGGAATTTGGTTTTGCTGATCGTTCCCTTGTCGCATTCTGGCTTCTATGGTTTTTAATGTTTCGAACTCTTTGGAGTTTTCAGTAAACGTTATGAGTGCTGATAACGTTAACCAAGAAATCCCTAATAATGGGTTTTTCTTCAAAGTGATATTTAAATGCTTAATCGCTTGCTCTACTTCACCTACCTGACTGTAAACAGTGCCAAGAAAATGATGAATAGAGATAGATTGTGTCGAGTCTTTAATTGAGGAAATTAAATCAATTGCCTGCTGAACCTTCCCTGCTTCAGCGTAAATACTGGCAACCTGTAATAGCCTATTTTCGTCTTGAGGAGCAACTGACAAGTAATTATTCGCACAGGCTATCGCTAAATCTATTTCTCCAACAGAAAGAGCTATTCGGGTTAAGCCACCCCATAAGTTTTCTAAATGCGCTTTTTGATCAATTAACTCAGCTAACTTATTCATTGCGATTTTTTTATTATTGTTTTTTATATCTGCTAATACTTGGTTAGCTAAAGCTTTATGATCCAACAGGAAATACCTAAAGAAATATGATGAATATAGAATATTATAAAAGGTGTGATATGTGGAGAGCTTATTAAGAAATGCGCATAAAAAAGACGCTAAACGCGCCTTTGAATAAGATAATGATTTATTGTTTCTTAATGCTTAACATCAGTTAATAAATGCTCTAATTGTTTTAAATAAAATGCATAAGTCGTTAAACAATAATCACACGTCATACTTATGTTGCCTTGTTCTTCTAGAATACTTTTTATTTCGTCAGGTTGTATTTGCGAAATGGCATTCATGCATTTTTCTTCCGAACAGCTACATTGGTATTGAACAGTCTGCGGATCAAATAATCTGACTTTTTCTTGGTTATATAAACGGAATAATAGCGTTTCTGCATCAAGTGTAAATATTTCTTCAGCTTTTAATGTATTGGTTAGTTGACACAAATGCTCAAAATCATTCATCTGCTTTTCTTTATCATCACCATCTGGCAATAATTGCACTAAGCTACCAGCCACTTGCTGAGTTTCATCATTATGATAAAGCCAAATCATAGTAGGGATTTGCTCAGACACTTTAAAATAATGTGACAAGCAGTCAGCGATAGTTGATTGTTCTAAAGCAACCACGCCTTGATAAGCTTCACCTTTATCTGGACGAATAGTAATTACCATGGTGCCTTTGCCAATTAAATTTTGTAAACCTTCTGCCGAGGTTTCTTCTTTTAATTTTGCAATACCGCGCATTTTCTGATCATGACCGCCATTAACCGCGAGATAACCAATAGGTCCATCACCTTGTAATTGAACGGAAATTTCACCTTGTAATTTTAAGGTGGCGGTTAATAAGCATGTTGCTGCAACTAATTCACCGAGCAGCTGTCGAACACCCATTGGGTAATCGTGTTTAGCTAACATTTGTTGATAAGTTTCTGTGAGCTGTACTAGTTCACCACGAACATGTAAATCATCAAATAGATAGCGATGTAAAATATCAGGTTGTGTGCTCAAACCTTAAATCCTTTCTTTAAATTGTCGAATTTGACGACGTTGTTTTTTATCGGGTTTATTCAGAGAAGCAGGGCTAAGTAGAATACCTTGTTTACGTGCTAACGCATTTTTCTCTCGGGTTTCTGTGCTACTTGGTGTTTCTAAGTATAATGTTTGCGCAAAAGTTGCATCTTTACGTTTATCGGCAAGAGCAATAATAGTGACTTCTTTTTCTTCAAAGCCTTGACGAATTTTAATGATGTCACCAATGGCAACTGATTTGCCAGATTTACTACGTTGACCATTATAAAATACTTTGCCGCCATCAATCATTTGTTTGGCTATTGCACGAGTTTTATAAAATCGAGCCGCCCAAAGCCATTTATCAAGTCGCGTTGAGGTATTTTCTGTTAAATTTTTACCTTGTGTCATCGTCTTGTTATATACCGTATGCATAATATCGCGAAAGTTACCATAGCTTAGTATTTTACACCATGAAAAATAATACTTTGTAAATAATAGTTAAATTTTTAGTAGACTTCTTGTTGCATCATCATTGCTCAAGTATCATCAGAGAAATAATAATCGCTAAAATGAAATTATCATCATAAAAATGCAGTTTCCAATAAATATGACAGAGCTTGCCGAGCAACTACAAAAATTGCCTCAACAGAAAATAGCAAAAGCAATTTCTGCATTGCTGCTTTGTTATATCGCGTATTTATTCGCGCAATTTACTTGGCTTTTAGCGTCAGAAAACAAAATACAACAACCAATCAATATTGAATATAATTCTTCAACGAATAGTGCTGATAGTGAAATTGATATAAATATTATTAGCCAACTCAATCTGTTTGGCGAATACTCAGCACAAAAAGTTGTTGAAGTAGTTAAAGTTCAAGATGCACCAGAGACAAAGTTAAGATTAACCCTATCGGGAACTGTTGCCAGTGATGATGTGACTATCGCAGCGGCAATTATTGAAAATAATGGCAAGCAAGAAACGTACGGTGTCGGTGATAAAATTACCGGCACGCGAGCAGTATTAGAGAGTGTTTCTACAGACAGAGTATTAATTAAACAATCAGGTCGACTTGAAACGCTAATGCTTGATGGCTTTGATTATACTAAAGCGCAAAGTAACCATATAACAAGCGGTCATGTTAATAATGCTAACGAGAGAACCACAAATCAACGTACTGTAAAGCCACTACAAATGAACATGCCACAAATTTTAGATCAACGAGATAATGAAGTACTAAGTCGCACCGCCATGCAACTTAAAAATGATATCAATGAAGATCCGGGAAAAATTACCGATTATCTAAAAATCATTCCGAAAAGAGAAGATGGCGATATTGTGGGTTATCAATTAATGCCGGGTAAAGATCCTGAGTTTTTTCAATCTTCAGGGCTGAAATCTGGTGACATTGCAGTACAAATGAACGGTTTAGACCTTACAATTCCTAGTGAAGCTGCACAAGCTTTACAGGCGTTGAAAGAAGAACAAGAATTATCGTTACTAGTTGATCGTAATGGTGAAATGACAGAAATACTTTTTAGTATTCAATAGTCATAAATTTTAATAGATAAGGAATTTTTCATGCGCAAGACAGTATATGCGTCTTGGTTAAAACGAGCGGTAGTAATTTTATCAACAGTATGTGTTTTTAATGGTGTATTGCTAACGGCAAGTTCAGCAAGTGCTGCTCAATATTCGCCAAATTTTAAGGGAACAGATCTCAACGAATTTATTAATATTGTTGGTAAAAACCTGAAGAAAACCATGATTGTTGATCCGAATGTTCGCGGTAAAGTGAACGTTAGGAGTTATGATTTATTGACTGAAGAGCAATATTATCAATTTTTCCTTAATGTATTAGAAGTGTATGGTTTCGCAGCTATTGAAACCGGCAATAACATCATCAAAATTGTACGCAATAAAAAAGCAAAATCTGCAGCAACTCCCTTAGTTGACGATGAAAATCCTGGCTTGGGTGATGAAATGGTCACTCGAGTGGTAGAAGTTAAAAATGTGACTGTTAGAGAGTTATCTCCATTATTACGTCAAATGTCAGATCAAGCGGGCGGCGGTACTGTCGTTAACTATGACCCAGCTAATGTCTTTATTATGACAGGTACAGCGTCAGTGGTTAATCGTTTAGCTAATATTATCAAGCGTGTTGATAGAGCGGGCGATCAATACGAGCAAATTATTAAATTACAATATGCATCAGCAGGCGAAATGGTGCGCATTGTTGAAGCGTTAAACAAATCCAATGAAGGAAAAGCCGGTGGTACGCCTAGTTTCCTTATTCCTAAAATAGTGGCTGATGACCGAACCAATAGCGTTATTGTTAGTGGTGAGAAACAAGCGAGAGCTCGTATTACTAAACTGATTGAACGCTTAGACAGTGAACTTGAAAACAACGGTAATACTCGCGTGTATTATTTAAAATATTCTAAAGCTGAAGAGTTAGTGGATGTTTTGAAAGGCGTCAGTGAATCGATAGAAGCGGAGTCGAATTCATCAAGTACCACTTCAAGAAAAAGCAGCCAAAAACGTAATATCAGTATTGATGCACATGCTGATACCAATACTTTAGTGATAACCGCACAGCCTGATATGTTACGTTCATTAGAATCGGTTATACGTCAATTAGATGTTCGTCGAGCACAAGTCTTAGTTGAGGCTATTATTGTTGAAGTATTTGAAGGAGATGGGGTCAGCTTAGGAGTGCAATGGG